>NZ_JAUBQU010000132.1:0-15836 GCF_036701435.1 Microcoleus sp. Pol12A5 | reverse complement strand
AAAATTATGTTTCGCCGAGCTTGAATCACCCATTAATTGCGATAGCGATTTTTCTTAACTTATTCAGCAAGCCCTAAGTACATCTTTACCCTAGCATTTAGGGTATTGCATTTTTGAACTTTGAACAACTTTGCCTTTGTTCTGCTACTCCCTAGGTTTGAATTTCATTATAAATATATGCCATTCCGCCTCTTATGCCAGCAATTTTATATAACTAATTACTAATGAATAATGACTAATAAAAATAAATTCCCCGGTCTAACCAGGGAATGAAATACATTAAAAAAATAATTTTGTTTTAATAAATTGAAGATGCCAAAAAGCGGCGATAAGTTAGTAGCAGTCCTTGTTGATTTGAGAGTGGACGCCGGGGCGGGCATTCCTGTGCAGGTGCCGCACCCGATCGCATTTTCCAGTCTCAAGAAAACAGTTGCATTCATATTTGAGTACCAATTAAGCTTGGCTGCTGTTGCGAGTCTGGCTTGCCAGCTCCAACAGTTGCGCCCAGCGTTTTTGGACTTGTTTGGGAGTGCATTTGAGCGCCGTGGCGATCGCCTTATCGCTTTCTTGATTCCGCTTCATTTCTAACATTTGCTGCATTTCGGGCGCAAGTTGAGCGCGAAATGCTTCCCATTTGTCCGAAGTCATTCCCAGCTTTTGATCGACATCAGCGCCCAGCCATTCGTGAACGAGTTTCCAATTTTGAGTGCGGGCAAATTTTTCGACGTGGTACTTAAACCGCTGTTGCAAGTAGTCGCGCTGGCGGGAAGACAAACCGAGCACGCGGTCAATTTCCGAAGCCGAAAGGTCTTGCAATTTTAAAGTTAAGTAATTCACGCATTCTGGCTGATTTTGCGATTCCAGATAGGCGATTAATTCCGAGACTACTCGATCGCGCAGCACAGCATCAGCCGGATCGACAGTTTCCGATACCATTTGCTCGCGCACTTGTTGCAGCGCCGGAGAGCGGCTGTACATTTCCGCTTCTTCTCCCTTACCGGATTCTACAGCCATTTCAATGTCGATCGCAGTTTCCGGAGGCTGGCCCTTGGCAAATCCTTGAGCGCGCAACACGATCAGGCGTTGGCGGTTGCGGCCGGGCAAACCGATTTGGCGCTTGGCGTAGTGTTCGGTGAAAGCCATGTACTCAGCCAATTCTAGCTGTGTGCGGGGCTGGTAGGTGACATCGAGTTGGTGTTCGCGGCGAAAAGCTCGCAGAGATTCGATGTAAAAGCCTTGCAAAAAGTCTTCAATCATGTTGTAGCGAGCTTGGAAGTTCAAGTTCGATCGGAAAGAAGCAACATGGCGGTAAATCATAGCCGCGAGGTGAGAGTGCAGTTCGACGCGGCCTTGTTTGGAACCGAGGCGGTAGTATTGCAGGATTTTTTGGAACCGGTGCTCGGCCAAGGTGATTTGCCAAGCTTCAACTTCGCCGGAAATTTGGATGCGATCGCTTTTTTGGCAAATCCGTTCAACTTCCTTAGCAATCCGCATCGCCACTGTTTGAGCGCTGCGGCTGGCAGTTTTCATTTCGGCTTGCAATTCTTTGAGGGCGAAGTTAGCCAAAGCGAGGATATCGATGCTGGGAACAGTATTGATTTCAGCGGTTGGTTCCGGAATGCAGTTGAGCTCAGAAGCGGTGTTGCAGTTGACGGTGTTGGTGGCAGCTTTGACAGTCATGGCGTTTATCGGGTGGTAGGACACAGCGGGTGTGCGAGGACATTTCTCAGAGAGTGAGGTGGCAGTTGCTGGCGGTTTCGCTTGCTGTGCTGATTCAACTCTCTATACATTGAATATTACGGAAGTAGAGATAACCGCAGTGATGCCAGTGTTCCACTCTCTCATGCAACAGTTTTTGGCTGCTGAATCTGATTCTAAGCGCTGACTGTGGAATATTGGTTTTATTGCCATCAAAGCCTTACTGTACAAGCATTCTGAGCTGTTAGTCGTGTGGGGCGATCGCGAAAAAGATTGACGGTGTTCCAGGGCCGCTGAGTGGACGATTTACAAACTGGTTTTTTAAGGGTTTGAAGTTCTGGAATCGGGATGGGAGAAAATGTAGCGAAAACCGATGTCTTCTGAACCTACGCAACCGCAGTTAGGAAACCCGGTTAATCTGAAAATTTGCTTTTAGTAAAACGCGCAACGGCTTTTTTTGAACGAACCGCGAAGACGCAAATGACACGTTCGGCGAAGCCGTTCCCAAAGGGTAGGAAGATAAAAAAAAGTAGGATGTGGTGCGGTGAACAGAGAAGCCTGTCAACAAACTCACCCCGATTCTCTCTCTAATATCAAAGTCACCGGCCCGTCATTCTCGATCGAGACTTGCATCATCGCTCCAAACAAGCCTGTTTCAACTTTTAAGCCGCTCTGGCGCAACTTTTCGACAAATTTATCATAAATAATTTCGGCTCGTTCAGGAGCCGCTGCTAGATCGAAGGAAGGTCGCCGACCTTTGCGACAATCGCCGTAGAGCGTAAACTGACTGACAACCAGCAACTCGCCACCGATGTCTTGTACGGACTTGTCCCAGCGCCCGGTATCCGTAGCAGAGTCGGGAAACAAACGCAATTCTAGGCATTTGCGAGCCATCCAATCGAATTCTGCTTCGGTGTCGGTGTCTGCAATACCTACAAGCAAGTTAAGTCCGCGGCCAATTTTGCCGACAATTTGACCTTCTATTTCGACTTGAGATGATTTTACTCGCTGGATGATGACTCGCATTGACTTGCTTTTTGGTAGCGTCTTAGGATTATTTGAACAGCAGCGCAATCGCCGTGTCGCTATGAAAATGAAAACGGTCCGATACACCGATGTCGGCAAATTCCAACAATTATGGTCGAAGTAGGAAATTCAGGGTTAATACATCTTCTTTTTGCCTAAATCTTGTTCAGAAATGAATCCAATTGAATGGCAGTGGCAATATATCAAAAAAAATCAACTAGCCGGAAAAATGTTTGAGGATGAATTAGAGCTCGCTTATGCTGTAATTCATGGGGTATAAGTTAGAGCAG
Organism: Microcoleus sp. Pol12A5; assembly: GCF_036701435.1. NCBI lineage: Bacteria > Bacillati > Cyanobacteriota > Cyanophyceae > Oscillatoriales > Microcoleaceae > Microcoleus > Microcoleus sp. Pol12A5. The sequence goes on along the minus strand of NZ_JAUBQU010000132.1, from coordinate 12,822 downwards.
AAAAAGGAAAGTATACTACAGAAGCTGTTCAATTTAACTCCCATTAAGTTACTTAATCCTTCCTTACATACTTGTAAATATTTCCCTTGACTTACTTAATCACTAATCACCAATCACCAAGGACTCCCAATCATCACAAAAGCCGACCAATAATAAGGATGCGACAACTTTAAATCCGCAAACCCTTGCAGCGAAGCCGGCAACTCCACCCCCTCACCCCGACTCAAACCCCGCAATCTGCCACCCTCCAAACGCACATCTCCCCGCAACATCGCAATTTGCGCTTGTCGCAGCGCCGCCCCCTTAATTCGCGCCGTCTTCAACTGCTGGTAAAACTCACTCATCAATCCCAAAGTACCTTCATCACTCACGTACCACAAACTTCCCAAAGCCGTTTGCACCCCCGCTTGCAGCGCCAACCCCCCGAAACCCAACTCCGCCTGTGCATCTCCCACCGCAGTCCGACAAGCACTTAAAACTAACATATTCACCTGCGGATCATTCAATTTCAAATCTCGCAATTGATCCAGTCGCAGCCGACTATTCCACAACTGAATAAAAGAATTATTCGGTGATCCAGGTCGAAATTCACCGTGAGTAGCTAAGTGAATAATGCCAAAAGGCCGGCTTTGATGCTGTCGCTTCAAATTATCCAAAGTGAAACCCTCATTTAGAAAAGTAACTCCCGGCCACTCTCTAGAAATAGCGGCTATTTCAGCAGGAACCGCAGGCAAAGGATTCAACTCGGAAAATTCCGAGGCACCCATTGCTAAAACTTGAGAATTTCTCAGATCGACGTAGCGAGTATCTGTTAAATTAATGCTGGGCATCAGGCTGAGACTGTACTTTTCTACCAAAAATTGGTGTCCGTCGTGCAAAGCAGCAAAGGGCATACCTCTCAAACCTCGATCGACAACAAAGGAAATAGTATCGGTTTCGCAGTGTTTCAAACTGTCCTCTAAAGGCGCAATGATCCACTTATAAAGCTGTTGGGAAGATGGTAGATAACTCGTAGTAGCCCGCACCCCCGGTTTGGTAATCTCATCCCTGAACTGAGTGACAACTTTCAGCAGTTGTGCCCGGTTCGCAGCCGGCACACTTTTGTGAACCACTTCACCGCAAGAAGTAATCAGCATTAAATTTAATTCTTCGGGCTGCGAGAATAGATAAATTAAGCTGGGTTTCGTGCTGGTTTGTGCGCCCACCGATGCTAACTTTGTTTTAATTTCCTCTGGGGATACCAACTCGTTACTGATGTTTATCCCTAAATATTCCCCAAATTCTTGGCTGAAAGATTTGTCCAGCAGAGACAAAGCTGCCGATATTTTTCCGGTCTCCAAATTCCTGCCGATGTCACCCCGAAATGCTGACTGAATAACTGAATCTCTGATATTTGAATTGAGGAAATTTCTCATTTCTCTGGGAGAGTGCATTCTTTCGGGGGGCATCCTTTCTCCGGGTTTTCCTATATCTCGCGATATTCTGTTTTGGTTCTGCCGCTGTTCGCGACTAAAGGGTTGGTTGCGATCGGGAAAAACCCGGTTTCTATCTAATGGAAATCTACCGCTTGGCGATGGTGGCGGAGGATTTGTACCGGGTTGATTTATATCGGGTTGATTTGTACCGGGTTGATTTGTACCGGGTTGATTTATACCGGGTTGATTTATACCGGGTTGATTTATACCGGGTTGATTTGTACCGGGTTGATTTGTACCGGGTTGATTTGTACCGGGTTGATTTATACCGGGTTGATTTGTACCGGGTTGATTTATACCGGGTTGATTTGTACCGGGTTGATTTGTACCGGGTTGATTTGTACCGGGTTGATTTGTAGTGACGATCGCACTATTGCCTTGAGTGTAAGAATTTATGAAAGATCGGCCCTGAGTAATCGTACCCACAGGATTACTGGCGATCGCCCCAGCAGTACCGTTAGTCGTCGCATCTCCCACCGCAAAAGGCGTCGGCGGAGTGGCATCGCCGCCCCCGTGGCGGATCGTAACTGTACCGGGTTGAGTGTCGCCAAGAGTCGAGATGCTAACAGGAGTGCCGTTTTGGTCAAAACTACCCGTCACTCGCACTAAAGCCGGAGTTGCGAGTTCAACATTACTGCCCGGAGCATTGATCGATGCAACCCTAATATCATTTTGAGCGTTAAGATTTACTGTAGAAGTGCGATCGGTGCTAACAACAGGATTAACATTTATTTGCCCAATTCGGATTTCGTTTCCAGCTAAAATTCCGACACTTTCAACTGCACTTATATTACCAGTGCTGACGGTTCCCCTGGCGCTAGCGACATCAACTGCAACTCCCTGTAACTCCCCTGAATTCACATCCAGCGGTGCAGTTAAATTGACATTTCCTGTTGTAGCATCCGTATTGCCAATATTAATACTTCCAGAATTGCTAGTTACATTAACTCCAACTCCTCGCAAATCCCCTGAATTGACATCCAGCGGTGCTGTTAAATTGACAGTATTTTCTGTTGCTGTAGCGCTTCCAATATCCATACTTCCCGAAGAGCTATTTACATTAACTCTTGTTCCCAGCAAATCCCCCGAATTTACATTTCCCGATCCTCTTATATTAATATTCCCAATAGATGTAGTATTACCGATCGCAATATTTCCGCTATCGCTCTTGAGTTCCACTGCTCCCCCGAGCAAACTCCCTGAATTTAAGTTGCTGGTCGCTCTCAAAGCAATCGTAGCCTCCGGAGCATTTATCGAATCAACACTAATATTATTTAGGGCGTCCAGATTGACTACGGGAATGATGGGATTAACTGGATTTGTGGTGACAGGATTAACAGTTATTGCCCCCGGGCTGATGTCCTGTCCGGCTACAATTCTGACATCTCCCGAAGTAGCGATCGCACCCGTATTAACACTCCCATTGGTGCTGCTAGCACTGACAGTCGCAGCGGTTAGATTGCCAACCGTTAAGTCCCTAAAAGCTGTCAAATTGATATTCTCGGTTGCTGTAATATTGACTGGTGTAGTATTAGGAACAATGATATTGGCATCAGTCAAAACTCCCAATGCTCCGGAGTTACTGGTAATATCAACTTTAGAACCCTGCAAAGTCCCAAAATTCACATTGCCAAAAGCTTTAAGTTCGATCGCCCCGGAATTTCCAGTATCGATCGATCCTGTGACGATATTACCCCGAACAGTATTCAGACTAATACTGCCGTTGATATCAGCACGAGAAATGTCACTTGTCAAGATAATATTGTCATTAGCTTGAATATTAATTGTCGAACTAGATGTTAATCTGCCCCCAACTAGCACTTCTGCTTCCCTACTTTCTACACTAATTTGACCGCCATTAATATCTCTAGTTGCGATATTTCCCAGCGCTGACAAAATTATCGGCCCACCTGCTGAAATATTTTCAACTGAAATCAAATTGCTTGATAAAATTGGATTTGTAAAGATTGAATCTTCACCTAAACTGTTACTAACAGGATTTAGCAGAGTTGCCACTCCCGCCCGCAAAATTAAGGCGGGACTGCTGCTTAAAATAGCAATATCTGGATCGTCGGGATTCACATTTTCCCTACCCAATGCAATATCAGGGCCGGTAATTGTAATATCCTCGGCAACAATGCTCCCCTTCGCCTCGACTTTCAGCGAAGCACCAGTATAATCTCCAAAGAAAACATCTCCTTCCGAACTGATAATCGGGTCAAATAAACTTACGAAATTTCCCGGCATTCCTGACAAATTCCGCACCGAGAAATTGCCCCCCGAAACAAAGTGGGAATCCCCCGAAATAACACCGTTGCTCACCAAACTCAAATTGCCACCGCTTTGGAATTGCGGGGGAAGAGATGAGCCGCCGATCGCATTTTGAGTGAGAATATCAATAGTGCGATCGGCTTGAATGTATAAATTCCCCCCAGCCTGCGCCAAAAAAGGATTCTGGGTGCTGTCCCTGACCCGCACCGCATCCCCACCCAGCAAACTCAAATTCCCCGTAGTTTGCAGCCTAGCACCCGCTAACGTGAGATTTTCCGCAGCCCATAAATTCGCACTTCCCGCATTCAACTGCGGCAGCCCAGACACATTAGCAGCAATCGCCACATCCCCAGAATTTACCTGCAAACCAGAACCCACAAGCCTCACAGAACCGTCATCAGCAACCGCAACACCAGCCGCCTGATTTTGCCCCGTACCTGTCAGCAACTGCGGCAAAGAAATAGGATTCAAAGTCTGTTTAGAATTACCAACATTCCCGCCAGTTGCTATTTCCAAACTCAACAGATGCCCTGGTTGACTAATTCGCAAAACCTGAGCTCCCGGAACCGCAGCAACAGTAATTTGCCCGCCCGGGGCCGACAACTGCCCGGTACTAACAACCGTACCGCCAAGCAAAGCCAAATTTTGCCCCGGAGTCACAGCTAAATTGCCAGCATTAACAATACTTCCCGGTACACCCGCACCAAAATTAAAAGCATTTGGCGTACCCACCAAGGCGCTAAAATTATTTGTACCCGCAGCATTAAACCAATTAGAACCAAAACCGACACCAGTAGCAGTAGTTGCAGTAAAAGCCGCCGGCACATTCAAACTCGCGTTCGGGCCAAACACAATCCCCGCAGGATTAATTAGAAACAGATTAGAATTGCCGCCCGTGACAGTAATTAAACCGTTAATTAGCGAAGCCTCCCCGCCAGCAATTCGAGCTAATATATTTTGAATAGCCGAATTTGTCAGAAAATTAGCAATTTGACCTTCATTCAAGCCGAACTGCCCAAAACTGTGAAAAAGATTCGCGCCGTCTCCCGACAAACTGCCCCCGTTGATGTCATAGCGGTTGCCGCTGGGGGTGACAACAGTACCCGTACCATCAGCAGCAGGCACTATGGGCTGTGCTTGCGCGAAAGTATTAAAAATTAACAAAGAAAACGGACAAATAAATAGCGCAACCTTTTTAATCTTTAAGTTGGCATTTTTCATAGCAGTAAGTAAAACTATCTCAATTGCCTTAATTATCGCACTTGCAAACAACTTACCCCTAAATAACAAATTAATTCGCTCATGACAACTCCCAAAATCAAAAGCCTCTACACAGACGGCGCTTGTTCCGGCAACCCAGGCCCAGGTGGCTGGGGTGCAGTAGTTTGTTTCGCCGACGGCAACTGTCACGAACTTGGGGGTGGAGACCCTCAAACTACTAACAACCGCATGGAAATGCAGGCCGCCGTCGCTGCGCTGGAATTTTTTGCGAATTCCGGTCAAACCGAACCAGTCACCGTTTACACCGACAGCGAATACGTTAAAAACGGCATCACTAAATGGATTCAAGGCTGGAAAAATAAGGGCTGGAAAACCTCAACCGGAAAAGATGTTGTCAACCAAGACCTCTGGCATCTGCTAGACAAGCTGAATTCCCGGCAAATCAAGTGGGAACACGTCCGCGGCCACTCCGGGGACTACTACAACGACAGATGCGATGAAATTGCCCGCAACTTCTCGCACAATCTCACTCCCGAACTGCAACAGCGCAAACCAACTGTAGGCGAGACTCAGGCGGACACTTTTGTCAGCGCGGCCACATCGCCCCTAGGTTCGGAAAACACAATTGTTTGGGAAGAAACGGACACAACTGGTAACAAAACGATAGAATCCTATGTCATAACTTCTGACCTTCCGATCTCCCACTCTACCATGATGGATTCAACTGCCGATACCCTGGAGAACTTGCCCCGCGAGGTGAGGGTTCAAGACCTCCGCAATCTGATCGAAACGTTGCACATCGCCGACGAGGTTGCGACGAAAGGCTACTTGATTACCAGTTCTGAACTGGCTGATTTGATGGATGTAAATGCCAGCGCTGTCACCAGTCGTGGAGACAACTGGGTTTGGCGAAATTGGGTAGTTTCGCGGGTGCGGCGCGAAGGCAACCAAATTCTCTGGCAATTAGAGAGAATCGACCACGTTAGTACAACTGATTAGTGGTTAGTCATGAGTTATTAGTTTATTAATGACTGATGACTAATGACTGTCTCCAAGCAAGATTGGGCCAAATTCCGTAGGGACACAACATTGTTGTGTCCTTTTAGTCATCAGTCATCAGTCATTAAATTGGAATGGTAGGCATTCACTCTTCTATATTGAAAACCATCTGCGTTGCATCTGCGCTTTCCCTATTAGGGAGCATCTCATATTTGTAAAAATACTTCTTCTGCCTCCTTACTTCTGTCTCCAGGTTCCTAGCTCCTAACTCCTAACTCCAATTGCTAGCTTGGCTGCCTGCAAAAGTAAGATGCTCTCCCCTATTAAACATTTCCAACAATTAGACTATGAGTGCGATCGCTTCCATATTATCAAAGAATTGTCGCTTCACTTTCATGAGTCAACTTGGGGAACATATAGAAAAAAAACCTCATAAACCACAAGGCTATTAGATCTAGGATATGACTAACTCAAGGGGCTAATTACTCATGCTGAAAATCTGCATAACCAGCAAAAAAAAATCAACATAGAAAAACCTGAAACGATCGCCCAAAGCAGTAAAGTCAGGCTCACCGTTTAAAAGAGTCCTTAAGAGTTCAACTTGCTCTCTCTATTTTTAGTTGATTGATAGAGTGCGATAGCGATGCGGGCCGACTAAACTTAAATTCCAACACAAACAAAATCTGCATGGGAGTAAAAAGGCGATGAGTGTTCATATTGGCACTTCAGGTTGGAGTTACGACCATTGGGAAGGTGTGCTTTATCCCCACCAGCTACCGCCACGCTCTAGGCTCGATCGCTATATCCAGCACTATCAAACCGTCGAAGTTAATAGCACCTACTACCACTGGCCACCAAACACTACCTTTGCTAACTGGCGAGAGCGCCTCCCCCAAGGATTTCTCATGACCGTAAAAGCGCCCCGTGGTCTAACGCACTCCAAGCGTCTTTACTCGCCAGAACAGTGGTTGGAACGGATGAGTGAGGGACTTCAATGCTTGGACTCACGACTGGGTATTCTACTCGTCCAGCTTTCTCCCCAGTTCAGCTGCGACTCGGCCCGCCTAGCCTACTTTCTAGAACAGGTGCCCCCCTGGATCAAAGTAGCTGTTGAATTCCGACACCCAAGCTGGCACACAGAAGAGGTATTTTCGCTGCTGGAACGCTCTGGAGCGGCTTACTGCGTGATGAGCGGAGCCCACCTTCCGTGTATCCTCCGCGCAACGGGCTCATTCGTCTATGTCCGCCTCCACGGCCCCGACGCCAACAATCTCTACGGTGGCTCCTACTCGGATGATGATTTGCATTGGTGGACCGATCGCATCCACGAGTGGGAAAGTCAGGGGCGAAGTGTGTTTGTCTACTTCAACAACGACGGAGAGGGAAATGCAGTTCGGAACGCTTCAAAGCTAAAAACCTTTGTGGAGAAGGGTATTTCCTGACAAGCGAAGATTGAGAGCGTTCCCATTGTTGGGAGCACATTCAAAAATGCTTCGCAGTTCCCGGAAGCTAAATTAGTTCGCCGACTGCGTTTTTGGTTGGTTCAATTCCCTGCACTTAGCATTTGCCAGTTCGCAAGCGTTTTGATAGTCACTTCTACCCAACATCAAATCCCCATAGTAGCTGTCATATCAATTGCAGTTGCACCGGAATTATTGTTGACTGTTGACTGATGACTGATGACTAATGACTGTTGATTCGATTTGACAATTCTGATGCTAGCGGAGTTGATATCAGGAGCAGCGTTTTCGCTTGGCGCGCGATCGATCACAAGCTGGCGTTGGCTGTTCTAGGCCGCAGAACTTCGAGATTCAGCTCTAGTTTTTCTCCCAGCCACAAAGAATGTTTCGTATGGTCCGCCAGATCATCGCCGGTTTCGGGATGCACGAGAATATCTAACCCCTCGCGATGCAGCATTAACCAAGGAACGACTTTGCCAAATTGCGAGGGTAAAAATGCAACTTGATACATCGCTTGGGAGTGGGGACCAATGGGTTTGTCATGCCAACGCCCAAGCTGCACCTCAAACTGAGTCAATCCTTGGCGTACGCGCGCTGCGACATCGCGATTATCAGCGTTGAAGTAAATATGTGCGTGAAAACCAACAATTTCGATAGTGTCTTCTTTCATCATTTTCAGTGGGGTATTGAGCGGACATCTGCACAACACGGCTGTTAATTTCAGGCTAACTTGGTGAAGGCCACTTAGGAGGTGTGAGTTGCGGGCATACAAGAGGCAGCAATCGCACTCTTAGGGATTTGGGGCATGGCCGGCGGGTTTTAGTCATGGTGACAAGAGATTCAGCCAAGCTGGACACTCGCTTTCTTCTCGAACTTATGTTAACTGTGAATAAAAACTCGAACAAATTCTCTGCTTTCTTACCCATTCTAGCACTGGGCTTTGTTCTAGCCCCTGCACTAGCCTGGATAGTTGAGCCAACATCTCTTTCCTCTGGCTGTTAACTGTTGACTGTTGGCTGTTGAAGGAGGGGTTGAAAAACTGAAGGAAGGTTGAGTGTTGACTGTTGACTCGATTTTACGCCCGACGATGAAGTGCGCATTGGATATAAGCTATAGGCGACATCCCACAACCTCAAAACGGATTTCTAAGGCAGAACGGGAGAATCGAGCGAGCAAAACTCAGGCGACGATTTCCTGCGTACAAGTACAAAATAAATCAGTATACTGGCGAAGGATATTCAAATAACAGCATAATTAGATAAATATTTACACATATCAAGGAGGAAGAACATTCGATGCGAAAATTAAACAGTTCAAAGTTGCTCGCCTTACTAATTGGCACAGCAGTCATTTTTGGGATTTTGGTAACATCAGTTAGCGCTCAAGCGAAACTCACAGAGCGATCGAAACTAGCAATTAATGGAATTGGGCCAATTCGGGTTGGTATGACAGTTGATGAAGCGTCAAAAGCAGGTGGGATTAGATTAATTAGAAGTGGGAGTGGTGATATTGACGAGTATCAGTGTTCCTACGTTCAACCAAAAGGAGAGCCAAAAGGAATTGCTTTTATGGTAACAAAGGGTCGCATTGCCAGAGTGGATATTAGCAGCAAGCGCATTACCACCATCAGTGGAGCTAGAATCGGGGATAATGAAAAACGAATTTTATCTTTATATCTAGGGCAAATTAAAGCAACTCCTCATCATTATATAAGCCGCCCACCAGACAATGGAAAATATCTAACTTTCGTCCCTAAAGATGCGGCTGACAAAAACTACCGCATAATTTTTGAGACTAGCAAAAATCGTGTAGATAGGTTCCGTTCGGGTAAACTTCCTGAAGTTGAGTATATAGAAGGCTGTTCGTAATAGGCTCAAAAAACTCTTAATCATGTGACATCTACCTCAACAGCCGACAGCACTTTGGGTTCCATCTCGTACAAATAATTCAGAAGAAGCTTGGCATCGGGAAACACGAAATACTCCGTCAAACGATTTTAGATTTTAGATTTTAGATTTTAGATTAAAGAATTGAAGCATTGACCCCACGGATAAATTCGGGGGGCAAGTTTCATCAGATACAGGTTTTTTATTTCTGGGTCCTGAGTCTGCTTTCGGAATGAATCCGGGGGCTTGTATCCTGGATGCTTTCACTCAGCGTGCCGATGCGGTAATTGAACGCTTTGTAGTCGATCGCCCCATCCAGGAAATCTCGATATCGATCGCCTGCAATAGCCAACAGATGCAAAAATAATTAGAGACTACTTAACATCAGTCGCAGTTAAAAGAAAGAATCCAACTGTAAGCCAGTGCTCCAAACCCTCATAAAATGAGTGATTTCCCATCAAAAATCTCAAATCGAAAATAGCATGAGTCCCAACTTGCGAACAGTCATTGCTACCAGGTATGTCACTCCCTTGCGCGAAGGCGGATCGCTGCCGGCGATCGTCGAAGCAGATGATGATGGTATGTACGTGCTCAAATTTCGCGGTGCCGGCCAGGGAGCCAAATCTCTGATCGCGGAGCTAGTGGCGGGAGAGATTGCTCGCGCTTCCGGACTCCCAATCCCCGAACTCGTCTTTGTTGAACTCGATCCCGAACTGGCTCGCACTGAGCCTGACCCGGAAATTCAAGATTTGATCCGAGCAAGTGCTGGTCTCAACCTCGCCCTCGACTATCTCCCGGGCTCCATCACTTTTGACCCGATAGCGGGCAAGTCTGAGGCGGATCTGGCCTCAGAAATCGTCTGGTTCGATGCTTTTGTGACTAACATCGATCGCACGCCGCGCAATGCAAATATGCTGGTATGGCACCGACGGCTTTGGCTGATCGATCACGGTGCGGCCCTCTACTTCCACCACACCTGGAAAGATTATCTCTCGCGCAGCCGCGATCGTTTCCCTCCAATCAAAGACCACGTTCTGCTGCGTTTTGCCAGCACCCTGGAAGCGGCAAATTCAAAGATGAGTCAAACGCTAACCCCTGACATCATTCGCAACATCGTTAAACTAATTCCTGATACTTGGCTGGTGGGAGATTCTCCTTTCAGCGATAGCAATCAACATCGGGATGCTTATATTGAGTACCTGCTAAATCGGCTAGAATCACCACATATTTTTTTGGAGGAAGCGATTAGTGCCCGATCGATTTCTGTATGATTATGCCATTATCCGCGTCGTTCCCAAAGTCGAGCGCGAGGAGTTTATCAACGTCGGGGCGATCGTTTCCTGCGGTACGAAAAAATTCCTCGAAGCCCGTATCGAAATAGATGAACAGCGCTTGATGGCGATCGACTCAACGTTGGATCTGGAAATGATTCGCAATCACCTAGCAGTCATTCCCATCATTTGTGCAGGTGGCAAGGAATCTGGTGCGATCGGTCAACTTCCCCACAGAGAGCGGTTTCACTGGCTCGTAGCACCCCGCAGTACGATCGTTCAGACATCGCGCGTACACACTGGTTTTTGCCAGAATCTACCGGGTGCGATCGAACACTTGCTCGATACAATGGTGCGATCGTCTTGCCGAAAACCATCTGTAAACGCTCGGTTGCTAGTGGCGGGAATTGACACTCAGGAGATGCGATCGCACTCTAGTTAGCGTCAGCTTGTCGGTTAGATGCTGCTTTGAGCTTGGTAGGCGCTCTATCCATTTCGGAAAACACTCAGAATATCCGAATTATTCATATCTCTCTTCTCGACCTCTCTACCTCTGCGTGAATCTGGTTCAATCTCTTGTCATCTGCGGTTTATACATTCTCTTTTTTTAACCGCTGATGAGGGCAGATCAACACAGATTAACGCAGATGAATTAGATGGATTCCGGTTACACCGTCGGTGAGCGTTGACTGTTGGCTGGATTTGACAATTCCCATGCTACAGGATTTGATATAACTTTTCTAAAGTCTTAACCGCAGTTTCGCAAGGTAGAAAGATGATGCACAGTGAACCGACAAATATGACTTTCCCTCTCTGGGGTTTAGCAATTTTCATTTTGTGGACGATCGCAGTTGTTGTTATGCTGCTGACTGTCAGAATTCGGCATCTATCTGCGGGTGGATCTGTAAAAGATTTCGGCACACAGAACGATGACAGCTTACTTTGGCGACTATTTCGAGTACAATCCAACTTGATAGAAAACCTGCCTTTGTATTTAGGAGTTGTTTTTCTTCTAACCGTTAGGGGTGTTTCAGGAACAGCAGTAGATTTGCTGATTGTTGTGTACATTCTATTTCGGCTGGTACATTCAGCGATTCACATCGCTGGCCTCGATCCAAAGTTTCGGTTGTTCAGCTTAGTAATTCAGTTAAGCTGTTTGGTCGCGTTAACTATTATGGCAGTTTTGTAGGTGAGAAATTACGCGGCACATATATAGTAGGGTGCGTCAGGGGCAAACCTTTATTGTTTCTTACACAGCGTAAGTCAGACGCACCTTACAAGTCGATCGCCCCTGTGACATTACTGTCTGTGATTTGGCTAAATTATCGAAGTTTATGAACCGAATATATCGTGCGATCGCTGTTATTTTAATTGTATTAGGCTGCACTATTTCAGTTTTAGTTCAGCCACTGCAATCAGCCTTGACCGTGCCACCTATAGTGCCAAAATCTTCACCTCGCGGAGGAGATTTGGCTCAGACAATTAATTTTGGACGGCACTTTCAAGAGCTAGGAGTGGAAGGTTCGATCGCGATTTACGATTTGAATAGCGATCGGCTTTATCAACACAACCCGCAACGTAACGCCACAGCTTTTTTACCCGCATCTACATTTAAGATTGTCAACTCTCTGATTTCCTTAGAAACAGGGGTAATTTCAGATGAGCTTGCCGTTCTAACTTGGGATGGAATTCAAAGGCAAATTTCCGGATGGAATCGAGACTTGAATATGAGAGAAGCCATAAAACTTTCCGCCGTTTGGTTTTACCAAGTTCTCGCCCGCCGAGTGGGACACGAACAAATGCAAAAATGGGTAGCTAAAGTCGGTTATGGCAACCAAAAAATCGGTAACAAAGACGATATTGACAAATTTTGGTTAGAGGGAGAACTGCGAATCACACCCAACGAGCAAATTCAATTTCTCCGCCGTCTCTACAAAAATGACTTACCCTTTTCTGAGCGATCGCTGTCTCTGGTTAAAGACATCATAGTTGTCGAAAAAACTCCCGATTATATCATTAGAGCAAAGACAGGCTGGGTAAGCTTTGGAGAACAAACCGGGCAGGAAATTGGCTGGTATGTAGGTTATTTAGAGAATAATAAAAATGTTTACTTTTTTGCTACAAACATTAACATCCGCAACAATAATGACGCATCCGCAAGACAGGGTAAGCTCATCTAATTTGGTATAAATTGTACTTGACAATGACTCAAATGAGTGTTCTTAAGTCAAGTCGCTAT
>NZ_JAUBQU010000273.1:0-1862 GCF_036701435.1 Microcoleus sp. Pol12A5 | reverse complement strand
AAGCGTTTCAAGTTTAAGTCTAGCTAGCTCAAGACTTAGCGTTACATAGTTTATTTTTTTCCTGTCCACCTACTTAGTCATAAATGGCATATTCCAGCGACCTAACCGACGAGGAGTGGGAAATCATTGAGCCACTCTTACCTCAAAAAAAGTAAACGACACCGCCTCGGTGGACTTGCGCCTCAAATTTTGAACGGCATCCTCTACCAACTGAAGGACGGTGGCAACTGGGGTGACCTGCCCTGTCTACCTGCCACCCTACTGCACAGTATTTTGGCACTACAAGCAGTGGCACTCAGACGGCGTGTTAGTAGAGCAGATTCGAGATACTTTGTACGCCCAAGCGAACACAGGTCAAAAAAAAACAACATGGACAATGTTGCTAATCATCGACTCACAAGCGGTGAAAAACACCTGTAATGCTGGAGTTGAATCCAAAGGGTTTTACTTTTACAAAGCTACCAATGGCATCAAGCGTCATTTGGCAGTGGATAGCCTGGGATTCCCGTTCTTCATTCATTGCAGTCCTTGCTAATGTGTCCGATGACCAGGGATTGATTGAGATGCTAGCAGCCAACATTAATTACTTCAAGGATAGACCTGATGACTTGCCCCAACTTAGGACTTACGCCTTGACAAATCAGCCCAAATATGAAGCAAGTGCTAAAATTACGGAATTCCTTTAGCAGGTTTAATTTTGGCCATCACAAACAATTGCAAAAATCTCTTAAATGCAGATTTTTTGCGAGGATATTAATAGGAACTTAGCGGTTAGTTAATAATATTCAGCTTTTAGACCTACTTTTTGATTCAGGTAATGGAGAATAAAATCACGGGCTACTTCTAACGATAAATTTCTTTGAATTTCATACCAATTATCAATCAATGCCTCTGCCCTCATCAATTCTAATTGGACAAAAGCCCGAATTGAACAGAAGAAATGGGTGACAATAGCCGGAGAACTTCTCACAATAAATTTTTTAATCCCACAAAGTTGTTTGATGGCTCTGTGGTAACATTCAATTCCCCAATGTATCGAATGTGTGGTCAGAAAATCACTTCTATAGCAATCCTAAATCATTATCATGATTGTGATATAATTATATGCAATACTTGATTGTGACCATAAAAAAATGAATAACTTACAACTGCCACAAAAAGATAGGGAAAAAGAAATAGCTTGTTTAGAAGCTTTCATTAAAAGCGATATCGATGCCAGAGAACTCAAACGAGCAATAGCTGTAAGGATGGCGCTTGCAGGTAATATCTACCATGAAATTAGCAAAATTTTAGGTGTAAGTAAATTTTTTATTGGTTATTGGAAAAAACAATGTGAAACCAAAGGCATCGCCGGAATCAAACTAGGACATAAAGGGTCAAAAGGGTATTTAACAGCTCAACAAAATGATGAAGTAATCGAGTGGTTAAAGAATAAATAATATTGGAATTTAGATGAGCTGGTTACTTATTTAGAGCGAGAATTTGGTGTGGTATATAAATCAAAACAGAGTTACTATGAACTTTTCGATCGGGCGAAAATTAGTTGGAAAAAAACTCAAAAAACCAATCCTAAATTTGATGAAGAACTGGTAAAAAAAAAGACAGAAGAAATTAACGATATTTTATTTAAAAACAAGGCTGGTATAGAATCTGGGGAAACAATAGTATTGTTTTTAGATGAATGTCATCTACTTCATGGTGATTTGACTGGTTATGTTTGGGGTCAATCCAAAATCAGAATAGAAGTCCCAATTACCTGGCGGGGTGACAACCCCGCCACAACCAAGATAGAGTGAGGTGTTAACCGACTTGTGGTAAAAAAAGATAGGTCAGAAGAAGGTTCCCAACGACCTATCAAAAAA
>NZ_JAUBQU010000272.1:0-1863 GCF_036701435.1 Microcoleus sp. Pol12A5 | reverse complement strand
CTCATTACCTAGCTATAACTGTTGCCTCGTTTACCTATCTTTACATACTTCAGTCTTTTCAGCCCGACCTACTTATAACCCACATTCCGCACCACAACTGTCACACATCAACAAAAGGGGGATGAAATAGTACAAATGAACTAAGTCCCAATCGGAGTCAAGCTGTTTAATGATAATAATACTATTAAGCAGAGAAAGTAAAAAGGTAAGTTTACTCTAAAGAGATGAAAATAAGGAAAACTCTCTTAGGCAACAAAAGAGTTAAAAAAAATTAATTTACCACCACCATAGAAATGGGAAAATAGCCATAGCAGTTGTGGAGAATGTGGTGATGTTAATCAATAAAGAGATAGAAATTCAGAACATAGACCATCTAGGAAGAGTAGCAGGAATCATAGACGCTATAGGATTAGTAGAAACAGTCAATCAATTAATCCCATCAGAAAAGGGAGAAAAAGTCAGTGCAGGTCATGTAGTAAAAGCCATGATTTTAAACGGGTTAGGATTTGTATCTAGACCTTTATATATGTTTCCCCAATTTTTTGAAACCATGGCCTGTGAACATTTAATAGGAGCCGGAGTCAAGCCCAAATATCTCAACGATGATAAACTGGGTAGAGTGATGGATAAACTATTCATCAAAGGACTGGACACCACGTTTTTAACAATTACCTTAAAAGCCGCCCAAAAATTTAACGTATCGCTGTCATCATCACACCTAGATTCATCATCAATGCACGTACATGGGGAATACAATTCTAGCTTACCATCAGTAATATTTGAGAACCAACAAGCACTCAAAAATCAAGAATCAGAAGAATTAGCAATCAAATCCCCCCCAATAAATTAAGCTCACCTATGGTTATTCCCGCGACCACAGACCAGATTTAAAACAATTTATCATCGAACTAATCTGTACGGGAGATGGAGATATACCAATCTTCTGTAAGGATTCAGGTCAAAAAAACTTCAGTGGCGGCATCTGGTAAAATAAACAAATGAAAAAGCCCGCAGCCACCAGACACAAAGAAAAAACCCAAATCGAGCAGTTGAGCCAAGCTGAACTGGTGGAAATGGTGTTGGGGCTGCAAAAAATTATTGAAGAATTGCAAGAAAAACTAGCCATTGCTACGGGAAAAAGTCGAACAACCAGTCAAACTTCATCAAAACCTCCATCAACGGATCTGCTCCAAAAACCAGAGAAACCAACAGTCAAACCAGAAGCAGACCAGAAAAAGAAGCCCGGTGGACAACCAGGTCATCAGGGAAAAACCCGAAAAGGGTTTGGACGAGTAGACAGAACAGAAATTAGCTCACCCAGTATCTGTCTTAATTGTGGTAGTCAAGAATTAAGTGAAGTAATTAACATCCACAGACAGCAAGTAGCAAGTCTAGTAGCAAAACCAATTGAAGTCGTCGAATATCAGACACAATCGTGTAAATGCCTCGAATGTGGCGCTGTAGTTAGAGGAGAACAACCCTTGGGAATAGTTCCAGGGCAAGACTTGAGCGTTAATCTGCAAGCACTATTAGTTTGGCTGGGGAATTATGGGCATCTTTCTTACGCAAAGCTGACTGAGTTGTTGTGGGAACTCGGCAGGATAGAAGTGGGAGTCGGAACACTCCAAAAAACCAATCAACGAGTAGCAGCAGCAGTAAAGCCAGCGATTAATGCGCTGTGGGAATGGGCCGGGGTGCAATCAAATGTTCATGTAGATGAAACCCCCTGGTGTGTCATGGGGGTTAAAGAATGGCTATGGACGGCTAGTGGAGAAGGATTCTGTTTATTTCATGCCGCAGATACCAGGGGGCGGGTGGAATTAGAAACCATGCTGGGCAAAGAATTTGCGGGAGTCTTAAGCT
>NZ_JAUBQU010000131.1:0-15893 GCF_036701435.1 Microcoleus sp. Pol12A5 | reverse complement strand
ACCACAATATTTGCTTAAAACCTTCAATAAGAGTCAAAAAACCCGGTTTCTTTATCTTCTGCTGCGGTATCATTCCGAGCGATCGACTATTTCCGCCCGTCACCTTTATTGGGCGGTTCTTGTTGTTGTTCTTGAGGTTTAGCTGTGATGTTAGCTAATTCTTTTTTGTCTGGTTGCGGTGTTTCTGGAGTTGAGTTAGCCATTGAGTTTTTTCCTAAATAGATGCACCGCTTAATTATATCGTTTCGGGCTGCAAAGATATTGCTGTAGATATCGAGAGGAAAATCAAGACAAACAATTCTCATGGAGTGGCATTTGAGCTTTAATAAGTGTTAGCAATATTTTGATATGTCAAGCGGATATTAAAACCAGAGGCCTCTCAAAAGTTATGAAACTGCAAAAAATAGGATTGTCCGGACTCATCTCAATCTTAGCGGCGCTAACTGTAGGCGAGTTTCGATTTATCCCTAATTCTCAATTTAAAATCATAAATTCTCAGGCCTTGGCTCAAACCCAAGCTGAGCGGAAAGCCGAAGCAGACCGACTGTTCAAGCAAGGGATTCAGCAGTATCAGATTAGTCAATTTCAAGCTGCTTTGCAGTCTTGGCAACAGGCACTAATAATTTATCGAGAAATTAAAAACCGCCAAGGTGAAGGGCGGGCTCTGGGAAATCTGGGAAGTGCTTACTTTTACCTGGGCGACTACGCCAAAGCCATCGAGTACGCTCAGCAGTGGTTGGCGATTGCCCGAGAAATTAAAGACCGCCAAAACGAGGGGAAAGCTCTGGGAAATCAGGGAATTGCTTACCTTTCCCTCGGCGACTACGCCAAAGCCATCGAGTACGCTCAGCAGTTGTTGGCGATCGCCCGAGAAATTAAAGACCGCCAAAGCGAGGGGGCGGCTCTGGGCACTCTGGGAAGTGCTTACCGTAACCTCGGCGACTACGCCAAAGCCATCGAGTACGCTCAGCAGTGGTTGGGGATTGCCCGAGAAATTAAAGAGCGCCAAAGCGAGGGGAAAGCTCTGGGAAGTCTGGGAAATGCTTACCTTTCCCTCGGCGACTACGCCAAAGCCATCGAGTACCAACAGCAGTCGTTGGCGATCGCGCGAGAAATTAAAAACCGCCAAAGCGAGGGGGTGGCTCTGAGAAATCTGGGAATTGCTTACTTTTCCCTCGGCGACTACGCCAAAGCCATCGAGTACCAACAGCAGTCGTTGGCGATCGCGCGAGAAATTAAAGACCGCGAAAGCGAGGGGGCGGCTCTGGGAAATCTGGGATATGCTTACCTTTCCCTCGGTCACTACGCCAAAGCTATGGAGTACCAACAGCAGTCGTTGGCGATCGCGCGAGAAATTAAAGACCGCCAAGGCGAGGGGGTGGTTCTGGGAAGTCTGGGAAGTGCTTACCTTTTGCTCGGCGACTACGCCAAAGCCATCGAGTACGCTCAGCAGGTGTTGGCGATCGCGCGAGAAATTAAAGACCGCCAAAGCGAGGGGAAAGCTCTGGGAAATCTGGGACTTGCTTACCTTTCCCTCGGCAACTATGCCAAAGCCATCGAGTACACTCAGCAGTGGTTGGCGATCGCCCGAGAAATAAAAGACCGCCAAAACGAGGGGGACGCTCTCACGAATCTAGGATTGGCTCTCTCCAACTCTGGTAATCTCCCAGCAGCAGAGAAAACCCTACTTGATAGTATTAAAGTTTCAGAATCTCTCCGTGCTGGATTAGACGATGCCAATAAAGTGTCAATATTTGAAACCCAAACTAGCCCCTACCTCACTTTACAAAAAGTCTTCATTGCTCAGAAAAAAACTAATGACGCTTTAGAAATTGCCGAACGGGGTAGAGCCCGAGCTTTTGTGGAGTTATTGGCATCTCGCCAAGCCCCATCTGCCTCTGTCACACCTACTATCAACCCGCCCAATATCCAGCAAATTCAACAAATCGCTAAAGAGCAAAACGCTACCCTCGTCGAGTATTCAAATATTTGGAATCAAGCCCTTTATATTTGGGTCATCAAGCCGACTGGTGAAATTACCTTTCGCTCCGTTGACCTCAAATCTCTGAACATCAATCTACGCGAAGCCAGCGAACAGACAAGAGTATCTGCTGCTACCGGGAGGAGAGGATTAAACGAGCAAGATACAGCCTTAGCTGAGATGATTCGCGGCACTCGCGATGCTCTGGGTGTATCGGGGGACACTGCCAATCGACAAGCGGCTAATCGCCCTGATTCTACCCCTGCTAATTCTCGCATAATCTACCCCAAATTACAGCAAAGTTATCAACTACTGATTCAACCCATTGCCGATCTTTTACCTACTGACCCGAATGCTCCTGTCATCTTCATTCCCCATCAATCCCTGTTTTTAGTTCCCTTTGTCGCCTTACAAGATCCGACAGGTCAATATCTGATTGAAAAACATACCATCCTGACTGCTCCCGCCATTCAAATTTTGCAGTTTACCCACCAATCACGGCAAAAAATCCGACAACTTTCTCTGCAAAATAACCTCGTCGTCGGCAATCCAATTATGCCCAAAATTGGTACCCCGCCGCACCAATTACCTGCCTTACCGGGTAGCGAACAGGAAGCAATTACAATTGCCCAACTTCTGAAGACTAAACCGATTACAGGCTCTCAAGCCACTAAAGCATCGATTGTTCAACAGATGCTAAAAGCCCGGATTATTCATCTGGCAACTCACGGATTACTCAATGAAGTGAAGAGGCGAGATTTACCGGGAGCGCTCGCCCTGGCTCCATCAGGAAATGATGACGGATTGCTGACTTCGAGCGAAATCTTGGATTTAAAATTAAATGCTGAATTAGTGGTATTAAGTGCTTGCAATACTGGCAGAGGAAAACTCACAGGTGATGGTGTGCTTGGATTATCTCGTGCTTTAATTAGTGCTGGTGTTTCCAGTATTATCGTTTCTCTGTGGTTAGTGCCCGATGAGCCGACAGCGGAATTAATGGCAGAATTCTATCGCCAGTTACAGAAAAAACCGAATAAAGCTCAAGCTTTGCGACAAGCAATGCTGATGACAATGAAGATGCACCCAACTCCGCAAGATTGGGCAGCGTTTACGCTGATTGGCGAAGCAGAATAAGATTTTTTTCGGCGCTTGCTACACTGCTTGAGGGTTGCAGCCAAACAAATCGGACGTGGACGCAAAAACATCTTTGTTAAGTATTAAATGCCGATCGCCATCTCGACTGATTAACCCTTGCTGCTGCAATTTTCCCAGCATTCGAGTTACTGTTACCCGCGTCGTGCAAATCGCATTAGCAATATCTTGATGTGTCAAGCGGATATTCAAACGAGTTCCCTCAACCACAGGCTGACCGAATTCCTGTTGCAATAATAGCAGTAGCTGATACAAACGGTCATCTACTCGCCGCTGTCCGGCGATCGCTAAAATTGCTTCCATTTGCCGCAGCCGCCGTACCATTTGAGGCAGCAACTCGTGAGCTAATTGAGGAGAAGCTTCGATTTCCACCATAGAATACCACATCAAATAAATATCTGATGTCGCCGTAGCTCGGTAAGTCTGCAAGCTTGTCAACCACAAACCGAAGCACATCGAAGGCCCAACCCAACCCAAAAGTCCTTCTTCCCCGCTTGGATAAAGCGTACTCAGTTGTGCTAGGCCTTGACAGACTCGCCAAAGGCCTTGCGACATCATAGGAATGGTTTCGCCCTTGGCATAAAAATGCAAGTTGCGAGTCGCTCCTGTGTTATGCTGGATTTCCGCTAAAAGTGCTTTGGATGTTGGTGGCATATCCTTATTTCCAGCTAAAAAACATTGTCTGAGACCTACGCCTCTGACTCTAACCGACCAAGGTAAAGGTTAGGTAATCGTCTGGTTAGCGGCAAGATAAGCTTTAGTCATTAGTCATTAGTCATGAGTTGTTAGTTGTTAGTTGTTAGTTGTTAGTTGTTAGTTGGTATAAAATGACTAAGAACACGGTGGATTGTGGAAAATAAATGCAATCCTTATTTTGGGCATTTTAAATAAATATTTAAGTGGAAGAATGAATCAGAATATTTGTTAACAAATATTGGCTTGAGCAAGGTTTTACAGAAAACAGAGGCGAGGAGAGGAAGTTTGATCGCACTCCCAGGCCCGCCGAGTCAACTGCTGCTATCTGCTGCCACAACCTTCAAGAACTTCTAAAATAGTTCAAGAAGATATCAAAAGACAAAGTAAGGTTTTTCATGGCCGATCAATTAATTCGCGCTACAGCCGCAGATGGCGGAATTCGCGCTGTAGGCGTCATTTCCACCCGCCTCACCGAAGAAGCAAGACAGCGGCACAAGCTCTCCTACGTGGCTACAGCGGCCCTCGGCCGCACAATGTCGGCAGGGCTGTTACTCGCCTCCAGCATGAAGCGGCCCGAATCGAGAGTCAACATTCGCATCAAAGGAGATGGCCCGCTGGGCGGGCTTCTGGTGGATGCGGGACTTGATGGAACAGTTCGAGGTTATGTGGACAATCCCGAAGTCGAATTGCCGCCCAATGCTAAAGGCAAACTCGACGTTGGCGGGGCAATAGGTGACGGTTATTTGTACGTGGTGCGGGACGTTGGATACGGATTCCCTTATTCAAGTACGGTAGAATTGGTTTCCGGCGAAATTGGCGACGATCTGACTCATTATTTGGCAACCTCGGAGCAAACGCCTTCGGCTCTGGTTCTGGGGGTGTTTGTGGGGGCGGGCGGGGTACAAGCGTCTGGGGGTGTGCTGTTGCAGGTTCTGCCGAAGGCGGCAACGGACGAAAAACTGGTGCAAACTTTAGAATCTAGAGTTGCTCAATTGTCGGGCTTTACGCCACTGCTGCGATCGGGCAAAACGCTGCACGAGATTCTCGAACAGTTACTGGGAGATATGGGCCTGGAAATTTTCCCGGAAACTCAGATGGTGCGCTTTGACTGTGGCTGTTCGTTCGATCGAGTTTTGGGAGCTTTGAAAATGTTGGGCGAAGCTGAACTCCAAGACATGATTGAAAAAGATGGGGGGGCTGAGGCTACGTGCCATTTCTGCAACGAGGTTTACAAAGCTAATAGCGACCAACTTGCAGAACTCATCGGCGATTTGCGATCGAACTCCGGTTCTTGAGAGGATAATGTGTAATTGGCTCTATTGAGTGCGAGTTAGGGATGACGGCCTTGACCAATTGCCAATTACGCATTATCAATTACCTAATCACAAAATTTTGATTTTGGCGGTTTGGCGATCGGCTCTTGCAGTCTAGGGCCGACGGGAGTATGTAAAAGTGATGAATACATTTTATAGAGCAGTTGATAGCAGCGCTCGCAGTTTTTAAATAACTAACGCTAGCTGGTTGCTGTTTGTGGTGAGGATATGAGTCAAGATCGCAAAATACCAGGCCGTTGGTCTGCATCAGAATCCTTGGAGTCAAAAAAGGATACTTCGTCGCTGGTGCGCTTACCAGCAAGGAAAAACCGGGCTGAACGACTTAAAGAACTCCGAGAGTTGGTTACTTCGGGAAAACTGCCGGGAGGGCATCTGGAAATACCGCCGAATTTGTCTGGGGAAAACTCGCAGCCGCCCGGAGAACACAATCCGTTTTGGCGGAACTGGTCGAATAAGTGGCAGTTTTGGCTGGCGCTTAGTTTGATGCTATCAGTGGGTATGGGGTTTGTGGCAATTGCGTCTTTACTCAACCTGACCTCGCAGTCCAATTGCTCAAAGATTTTTTGGCCGACGGCTTCTGCTAACGATCGCTTTTTTTGTGCTCAAGAAGCAGCAAGCAAGCGGACGGCGGATGATTTGCTCAGGGCGATCGAATTAGTTAATGCTTTGCCAAAAGACCATCCGCTGCGGCCGAGAATTAACACTCAAATCGATCGGTGGTCGGAGGATATTGTCAGGCTGGGAAATGCTACTTTCCAAGAAGGAAAGCTGGAGGAGGCTATTGCGCTCGCTCGCAAGGTTCCTAAAGACGTTCCCGCTTACCCGACGGTGGAAAAGCAGATTGAAAAGTGGCAGTCGATATGGAGGGAAGCAGAGAAAATTTACCGCACGGCTGAAGACCACTTGCGTCAGGAAGAGTGGACGCTGGCTTTCAGCCAAGCTACTCTGCTTTTGGATTTGGGAAATACTTTCTGGGAATCGGCTAAGTACGAGGAATTGACTAAGCTAATTCAGACGACTCGGGCGGAGGGCAATAAGTTGCTAAAAGCCCGCAATACAGCCTCCGAGGGAGGTCTCGACAATCTGGTGACGGGGATTAAGCTGGCTCAGGGCATCGATCGAAACAGTTATTTGTATCAAGCTGCCAATAAGGCGATCGCGGAATTTAGCAAGAAAATTTTGGATATCGCCCAAAAACGATTGCAGGCAGGGGATTGGCAGGAGGCGATCGCGATCGCTAACAAGATTCCCGACACTGCAAATTTAAGGGAACAAGTTGAGGATTTTAACCAGTTGGCGAATGCTACTTCCCAGGCTTTGACTGGCTCTGTTGAGGGTTTCTCCAAGGCGATCGAGATTGCTCAAAAGTTGAAGTCCGGTCGCCCTTTATACAAACAAGCTCAAGATTTAGTCGGCCGCTGGCAGCAAGAAATGGCTGATGTGAAAGTTTTGGATTTGGCAAGCAGGCTGGCGGCGCCGGGTGGGGTAAATGATTTGAGGGCTGCGATCGCGCAATTGCAAACAGTCCCCCAATCAAATCCCCGCGCTTCGGAAGCTCGCAGTCAAATTACCAGCTTGAGCCGTCAAATCGAGCTGCTGGAAGACAGTCCGTATTTGCAAAGAGCTAACGATTTGGCAAGTACGGGCGATCCGAATGCTCTGGAAGCGGCCGTTGCTCAAGCTTCTCGGATAGCTAGAGGTAGGGCGCTTTATGTGGAAGCTCAAACCAAAATTCAAGCTTGGATCGAGAGGAGACAGCGGCTTGTTGACCAGCCGTTTTTAGATAGAGCTCAGCAGCTAGCGGCGAGCGGCAATTTGGCGGGGGCAATTGAGATGGCCCGCCGGATTCGATCGGGACGGGTGCTTTATGAGGAAGCTCGATCGAACATTCGGACTTGGGAGGCTCAATTTCAGGGCGAGCAAGATTTGCAGAACGCCCGTCAGGCTGCCCGATCGGGGACTGCGGAGGCTCTGCAAACGGCAATTGGGCTGGCCCTTCAGGTGCCCGAGTCGAGTTCGCTCCGGTGGCAGGCGAGTGAGGCGATTGATGAGTGGAGCCAGCGGATTTTGGCGCTTGGTGTGGAACAGTCGTCGTCGGATCTGGCTGGGGCGATCGCGACTTTGAAGAAAATTCCATCGGGTACTCGGGCTTTTGAGCAAGCTCGATCGCAAATCAAAGTTTGGGAGGAGTCGCTGAATCCTCCGGATGCTGAATCTCCCCCTCCCGAACCGCCGGAAACCGAGCCCCCTAGCAGGTCTCCAAGTCGGTAAATTTGAGGGTGATAAGCGGGTACTTAATATCTTTACTTAGTTTGTATTAGGGAACCAAAAATGAAAACGCCCAAGCAAGTGATCCAAGACTGGGTTTCTGCTTATAACGATCGTGACCCTCACGCCCTGATCGAGCTTTATCACGACGATGCAGAGAACCATCAAGTTGCCTTTGGCGATCCTCTAAACGGTTGTGAGGAATTGCTGGAGAGTTTTGTTACCTTCTTCCAAGCTTTTCCAGACAATTACACGCACGTTGAGAATCTGTTTGAGGATGGCGAGTGGGCGATCGTCGAGTGGACTGGTGGGGGCACATTTCTAGGTGAGTTTGGTGGGAACCTACCAACTGGCAAAAGTTTTACGCTGCAAGGCTGTGGCTTCTTTCATGTTGTTGATGGCAAAATCCATTTTCAACGCGGTTATATAGACAAGCACACTTGGTTCATGCAGCTTGGGCTACCTATATCATAATTTTCCAGTTGTGCAACTGTACTATTATTTTGCATCAAGTCTTTGCTGACTAAAACCTGCGTTGCAGCTAGAGACTACCGAAAAATAGTGCTTTTTCCCGATGCTTGCAATTCCATTAAAATGACTAATTCCAGAGCCTAAACATCCGCTGGATTGAGGTGCATCATTGCCCAAGTGGTGTAAGTCCCGATCGGACTCCAAAGTATGTAAGGCAGCAATAACAGGGCGGCAGGCTCGGAAACTTGCAACACACTTAAAGCTAGTATTACGCTTAAAATAGCGCCCGTTCCGCCGATTATTGTGCCGACTTTTAGGCTCCTAACTTTGCACATAACCGAGGTGTAAGACATGGTTACTATTTCTAAAAGCAGGTACAAACCCATTTTCAGCCAAGTCTCCTGAGTTCCCGGTTCTTTTTCCCAAACAATCACTGCTGACCAAGCTGCACAAATAAAAATTACTGTCCAAATTAGGGGAATTGCTTTTTCAAATACTAGCCATCTCGGACGCTGCAAGCGGTTGAACCATTGGATGTCGCTGGGCGGGATTAAGTTCGCTGCTAGTGCTACTATCAAGGCGACGCCTCCAATTACCATCCAGGATTTAATCATTTTTTTACCTTAGGCGAGGTTGACAGGTTCAATTCAGCAGATATTATCTCTAATTTTGGCGATCGCGCAATCTGTCCCTAGTTATATTAGGTTTTGTTCGTCGCGAAACCCAACATCAATTGAAAAGTAATTTAGACTTCGGGGAAATCTCAATTTATTTTCTTCTATTCCGTTTCATAATATAAAAAATGCGACTCTTGCTCCCTCCCCTTGAAAAGGGGAGGGTTCCGGGTCTGCTTTTCAGTAAAATTGACCAGTAAATTGAACAAAAAGTCTCTTAGTCTTTCAAAAAAATCAGCGACTAGCCGAGCCGATGATGCTGTTCTAATTCTAAACTAGAGTCATTCTCTTTTTTGGGAACCAGAAGTGTATTTTCGCTGGTCGGTTGCAACACAGCTTTAATCACTTGGAGAAAACGGTTAGGCTTTTTAGTTTGACCGTTGAGAGTCCGCCGGTCTTGCACTTTTTTAGAAAGGTGCCTCATCACAGATAAATCGAGTTCATCGATGAAATGGTCTGCTATACGTTCTCCCATTAAATCAATAGCTTCAGCATACTGCTCTGTGAGCGTTTCTATGGCATCGTATGCTTCGTCAGCAACTTGACTTGCTACTGTTTTATTTTGGTCGCCCGGTGTCTGGGAATGGCTGCGGCGTCGGTCTAAAAGACTTTGGTAATCCGCAATGCTCATTCCCAAATTGTAGAGATGGTGGTGAGCGTGATCCATCAAATCTACTTCGCTGGGATAGAAGAAACCACGAGTGCTGTTGATGCCGTGTACTTTTGCCCAACGCCGTAGAGTTGTCTCATCTTGCAGTTGGTATCGCTCCAACATTTGAGCTGTGTTCAGCTCTACTTCTGGCGTAACTTTGAAATCGCTCATCGGTAAATCCTCGCGGGTGAGTAAATAAATAAAATTGAAACTTAGAATCTGTGATTGGCGTACAGTCTGAAAATGACGATGATCAATCCTGTGACGGCATTGAGGGAAGTCTTGCGGGCATTTGCTAACCGTCGATCGTGCGATCGTCGTTGGATCGAGTCAGAGAATTTCAGGGTAGCGTACTTTTGGGCTTTGTCTCGATCGCATTCGGGAGCAAGCACACAGGGTTAATAATATAGCTGATTTAAGGTTTCAACAACCGTTAAAAATAGTAAACTTTGATTTTTGGGGTTGAATTATTAGTAATGTTGAGCTATAATATTTTCAATAACCGTGCAATTAGTAATTTTAGTAGTTGCAAACGAGATTCTTAGTATGCCTGTATACGATTATTTGTGTCCCGAAAACAACCAGCAGTTAGAAGTGTGGCACAGCATGAACCTGGAAGTTTCGACTTGGGGCCAACTGTGCGAGTTGGCTAAGTGCGAACCCGGGGAGACTCCCGCAGATGCTCCGGTACGCCGACTGCTGAGCGCTCCGAGATTGATGAAGCCGACATCCGACACCGATTATAAAAATTCGGGTTTTAGCAAGTACGTGAAGCGGGATGAAGGAGTTTATGAAAATGTCACGGCTAAGGATGGTGAAAGCCGTATTGTCAATCGAGATGGTAAGCCGATTAAAGACTGAGAATCCATAATAATCAAGTTTTCAGTTGAGTGAATTACATATATTAAGTAGGGACACGGCAGCGCAGTGTCCTTTGTTTTATCCGATTAAAAACAGCTATATTATTCAGATTCTATTAGTCCGATGCCGACACCACAAAACGCTCAACCGGACATAATATTATTGACCAAACCAATCTTTTATTTTTTGCTTTGCTTGTTTTTTAGTATCAGCATTAATGTATACTGAAACAGTAGCTATGGCAGCTAGCAATACTCCCAAATCGTCTGTAAATCCGATGCCGACTAATATATCGGGAATGGCATCGACAGGAGATATAAAATAGGTCAAAGCTCCAACTACAACTCCTTTTGCCCAAGCAGGCACGTTGGGGTTCTGAGCCGTATAGTAGAGAATTAAAGCTTTTTCAACTACTTCTCTTCCTGCGGTTAAAGCAAAGTTTTTAAGTTTAGCCCAAAAACTTTCATCGGAATAGTTCATTTGGGGGTTGCTGAAGTTTGTTGTGGTTCCTTTCCGGTCGATTAAATCGAGAGGAATGCCCTTAGTTTTAAGCTGGGAAACAGCCGAATTAAAAGATGCTGATGGCTGATTTTTATTAGGGGTTGCCTCCCGTATTTGTTTGATGTCTGCGATAAATTCCTGCATGGCTTGGATTTGCAAGTCGGAAACCGCCAGCAGTTTTTTTGCGGATTGGATCGCCTCGCTTTCTCCAGGATGCAGCGTTTTATCTGCCCCAGCAATGTTAATTAAAAAATACATGACTCCCAAACGCAGCGCTTCTTCTGACTTGCTGAGTGTTTGCAAACAGTCGCTGAGTGATGGGGGACTGGCTGTGTAGGATTGGATTTGAGCCTTTGCAGAGTCAGAAAATTTGTCTAAATTTATGGTTTTAAACAACAAATCTAGTTCGTCAATATCAACGGAACCATCGGCGGCTGCGATCGCAAACAAAGAACCATAAAAAGCCTTAAGTTCGCTTTCTGATGAGGTGGCAAAAATATCTCTCTCGGACACGATGCTACTCCGATTGATAAGGATGCTTTACATTTTACCACAAAACTCAGCGCGCCATGATTTCAGAAACCGGCAATAATTTTAGAGAGTATCAAACAAAGGAGAATTTTTTATGAAAGTTGCGATCGTCGGCTGCGGCTATGTGGGTACTGCGACAGCCAAACAGTTACGCGGCAAATCTGATTGTATCGTGACGGCGACAACTACCACGGCGACGCGAGTAGTTGAGTTGGAGGGTGTCGCGCAGCGGGTAGCCGTGCTCAAGGGAAATGACAAAGATGCAATGACGGCTGTATTGCAAGAACAAGATGCTGTTATGCTGTGCGTAGGTGCTCCAAATTCTGATACTTATCAGGAGAGTTATTTAGATACAGCGACTACTTTGGTATCGGTTTTAAAGCAGATACCAATAGTAAAACAGGTTATTTATACTGGTACTTATTCTGTGTATGGCGATCGCAAAGGTGAAGTGGTAAATGAAGAGTCACCAGTCGCACCTGCCAACCCAAACGGTGAAATTATGGCAGAAACAGAACGGGTTTTATTAGCAGCATCTAATGCCAATCTTCACGTTTGCATTCTCCGTTTGGGAGGAATTTATGGGCCTGGCCGAGAATTAGTTAAAATCTTTGGGCGCTGGGCTGGGAACACTCGCCCCGGTGCGGGGGAAGATGCTACTAATTGGGTGCATCGGGATGATGTTGTTGGGGGGTTAACCTTTGCTTTGGAAAATCGATTGCAGGGAATTTATAATTTACTTAGCGATGTATCGCTATCCAGTCGCGAATTGCTCGATCGCATTTTTGAAGCTAATAATTTGCCTAAAGTTTCTTGGGATGGAAGCCCTAGCGTGCGGCCTTATAATGCTAGGGTGTCGAATCAAAAGATTAAGGCGGCGGGTTATAAGTTTATCCATCCTGAAATTAGGGAGTTTTAATAGCCTTGGGCGCAGCACCTAATTATGTAGGGTGCCCACTGTGCACCTTGCTATAGAATATTATATTTTCCCTTTAACCCAAGTTCTAAATGATTTCAGCAAAGCAATTTCTCCTATCGTTTGAGTGTGACTGAAAAACCCCGCCATTTCTGCTGATACAAAGGGAAAAGCAATACTAAAGTCGCGCTCAATATATTCAGTTTCTACCAACTGATAAAATTTCAAAACTCGCCCGTTATATAGCCAGAGTTCCGGGACGCGAAGTGCGGAGTAAATGGCAAACTTATCAACTGAACTGCTGGTAATATCTATTTCAATTGCTAAGTCTGGCGGTGGGAAAGTTTCTAAATCTAGTTCTTGCCTGCCTCTAACTGCTGCTTCATTTTGGATATAATAACAGTTATCTGGTTCTATGCCTTTTTTGGCATTTTTGAGTTTGAGAGTAGTTGAGCCAGCACTTTTAATTTCAATGTCGAGTTCTTCTGCTAAAGCAAGGATGAAATTACCGAAATTGCTCTTGTAGTTCTCATGTTCAAATAGTGGCGCCATAATTTCCAGTCTCCCTTCATCGTAAGCTATGCGATAACCTCGCTTATCGCCTATTTCTTTGAGCAACGTTTCAAAGGTTGACCAGCTAATGTTTTCTAGCAGTGTTCTCTGTTCGGCTAAACTTGAAGTAGTAGCAATCATGTCAAAATCTCCTTGAGCTGAGAAAACTCTAGTTTTATTTTATCACAGGCCCAGATACTATCAAAAAGCGGCTTCTTTTTTTGAACCGCAGATGCAGGCGGATACACGCTGATGAACGCAGAGGGATGAAAAGGCGATCGCACTTCACTTAGGTTGTGTTAAATCTTATTTGATGACAGCATTACTAATTCTTTCTCTTCTTCCCAAGACAGTGATATTTCCAGTTCTCCTGATACTGTAAATGTTTGAGCTGCCAACAGGGCCCTCTCTAAATTCACACACATCCGGGCGGAATAATTACCTTCTTGTCCGCCGACAACTAGCGTTTATATTGCATCGGGTTTTGAGGGATCTACTAAATTATGGAAGCTAACGTTATCACAAGTTACGTTAACAATATATTTGCCGGATTCGCCGCCACCAATGCTCATATAACACTCGTCATCTGCACCCAAGGTAACTAAAGTTTTAGTTTTCCCATTTAACTCGCGGATGGCTTGTTCTATGTGACTCCAAGTAGGACTTTCTATTAAATCACCTTCATCCTGGTTGCCAACCCAATTTTCTGCTGATAGGTTTAACACAAACATTATCGCCTCCTTGTATTTGGGGGTGTGATCGCTTTCTTCTTCATCCGCGTTCATCCGTGTTCATCTGCCTTCATCTGCGGTCAAAAAAAGGGGGATCGCTAGATTAAATAATTATCTCGATAGCGTTCCTGTGCCATTTGTCGTGCTTCAAATTCATTCCATTGCTGGATAGGTCGTAAAGTTTCTACAGTTGTCAATTCCTCGGGAATTGGTGTACCTATTATTTGATTGATTACTTCGGCTATTACCCGACAACAGCTTTGTGGCCAACAGACTACTTGCTCCTCAGCAAATCTAATGACTATCCATCCTTTTTCTAAAAATAGTTGATGGCGCTGATTTTCTTGGACAAGCACTTCGTAATTTTTAGGCTCACCGCTTTCATAGTGATAAGGTTTATCAATTGTTATATCAATACGTAAATTTGTTAACTTATCAAAATAAGAAATTTCTATACAGTAAGGTTGATAGGAGTGGGATTTTTGGATGATTAAATTATTATAAATTTTATCTGGGAATAATTGCTGTAAGTTCTTATAAAATTTACTTTCAAGCCACTGAGACTTTGTACTGACAATTCTACCTTCAGGAGGGATGGTTTTTATGATAATGTCTTTAATTATCTGATAGCAATACTGTTTTATTTTTTCAGGTTTTTGGGATTCTGCTATCTGCCGTTTATGCTGAATCTCACGCTTTTGCCATTCTGCTAACAAATCTTTATAATCGCGCATTTGTTGCTTGTATTGATTAAGTGTTCGTAAGTAAGACTTTTTTTTGCCAGAAGTTAAAAGCCGTCACCAAAATTCCACCTACCGAAATATAGAAACTAATGATAATATTTCTACTGGCAATCAGGCTAATAGTTGCAAAAGGAATAATTAATGGGAGAGATTTATAAAAAAACAAAAGTACATCTATTGGTTGGGGCTTATAACTAGGAGGTAAAGGTTTTGGTTCACTAAATTTCCATGTGAATGGAACTGCATTCATAGCTTGAATAACAGGGTCTGGCATGAGGATAATAGGATATTGATTCATGTTTTGTAGTGGTTGTATTATTAAACTATAATACTCAACTATTTTCACGAGATATTCCGCTTGGCAAAGGCAAATAATGTTCTAACAAGGTGGGCAAATGCCCACCCTACCAAATTATCCCATAATCCCAGCAAAAAAGTCGATCGTCTCTTTCAACACTTTTACAAACACATCAATCTCCTCGCGAGTATTGTAAAAATACAAACTCGCCCGCGCAGTCGATGAAATATTCAAATATCGGTGCAAAGCTTGCGTGCAGTGATGCCCGGAACGAATCGCGACTCCCTCCTGGTCTAACATGGTAGACAAGTCTTGAGGGTGAATTTCTCCTGCTGTAAATGCCGCCAAAGCTGCCCTACCTTCGCCGTTGCTATCTGGTTGTGGCCCGTAAATTTTGATTTCGGGAATTTGCCGCAATTGTTGGAACATATAAGCAGTCAATTCTGCTTCGCAAGCGTGAATCTTATCCATGCCAATGTTACTAAGATAATCGATTGCTGCACCGAGGGCGATCGCCTCACCGATTGCAGGCGTCCCGGCCTCAAATTTGTGTGGCAAATCGGCATAGGTGGAATAATCTAGAAACACGTCAGCAATCATCTCGCCGCCGCCGAAAAACGGAGGCATTTCTCTCAGCAAGTCCAGTTTACCGTACAGAAAACCGATGCCAGTCGGAGCGCACATTTTGTGACCGGAAGCAACCAGCCAATCGCAATCTATTGCTTGCACGTCTACTATCATGTGCGGCACGCTTTGGCAAGCATCTATTAAAACTTTTGCGCCGAAACTGTGGGCAATTTTACAGATTTCTTTGACAGGACTGATGCAGCCCAAAGTATTAGAAACGTGAACGGTTGACACCAATTTAGTTTTATGGGAAATCAGCGTTTTAAACTGTTCCACATCAAACTCGTTAGTTTCCGTTAACTCCACAAACTTCAGCACCGCACCGGTTCTTTGAGCAATCATTTGCCAGGGAACGAGATTGCTGTGGTGTTCCATTACCGACAGGATAATTTCATCTCCGGCTTGCAGATTGCTCAAACCCCAAGAATAAGCAACCAAATTAATCGCTTCGGTGGCGTTGCGAGTGTAAACAATTTCTTGCCGCGACGCGGCATTTATAAAGGCCGCAACTTTGTCTCTAGCACCTTCGTAAGCATCAGTCGCTTTGGCGCTGAGAGTGTGAGCGCCGCGGTGCACGTTTGCATTGTATTTCTCGTAGTAGTCGCGCCAAGCGTTGAGCACGGCTAGGGGCTTTTGAGAAGTAGCTGCATTGTCTAAATAAACTAGCGGTTTACCGTTGACTTTTTCATTCAAAATTGGGAAGTCGCGACGAACTTTTGATGCAAGTGTTTTTTCTTGAATAAGTGTCATATTTTTTGAAGTTAGTGATTTGTCGTTGGGTGGGGGCGGGTTTACGAGATTGTTGGTTTTAGGCAATTATTATTTGTGAAACCCGCCCCTTGTATCTTAAAAGAGTCAGGCGCTCAAACCGTAGATCGCAGGCTATAGAACCGCAGACACGGTTG
>NZ_JAUBQU010000014.1:0-80151 GCF_036701435.1 Microcoleus sp. Pol12A5 | reverse complement strand
GAATAGTTCTTCTAAACTAGACATGGGAGATGCTTGCTGAATTGGTTTGACAATCTTCAGCTTAACTGGCTTCTCCCGAACTGACGTTATTTATCTATAGCAGTATTTAAAAAAATGGTATTATTGATTGGGTTCCACGATTTAATTGCTCCAATAAATCCATTCCAACCCTTTTATTTTTATGCTTGAGCAGCTTATTTCTTACTTCTTTAATTCGCAGACTGACAGAAGAGGGATATCAGGGTTTGGATCACGCGCGGACAGGTGCATTTTTTTGCGGAGTGGTATAACTACTCTGAACCCACAAATATGGCAATTCGTCAAGCGCTAGTGGGAGAGGGTAAATTAGTATTGGGTATAGAAAAATCTAGAGGAAGTATTGAAGTGCCTGTCCCATTCCCCTTGCCAGCAGGATCAGGCTGGTAAAGTTGGATACGAGCACGCCCAAGTCGTTTAGCTTGGTAAAGCGCTTGGTCGGCTGCGGCAATCAGAATTTCGGCTCCCGATTCAGATGCAGGAACAATACTCGCTACGCCCAGGCTGAGAGTGACGTACTGGCTCACCTGAGAACCAGCGTGAGGAAGCTGCAAAGCTGCGATTTTGAGTTCTATGTGTTCGGCTACCAGCACAGCGCCTTGAATCGCGGTATTTGGCAAAATAACGGCAAATTCTTCGCCTCCGTAGCGAGCTACTAAATCGGCGGGGCGATTGACGGCATTGCCGATCGCCGCGGCGACTTGCCGCAAACATTCGTCTCCCCCTGGATGCCCGTAGGTATCGTTGTAACTTTTAAAAGAATCAATATCGCAGAGAATCAGGGACAGAGGCGTTTGTTCCCGGACTTGTCTGCGCCACTCCATTTCTAAATACTGATCGAATCGGCGGCGGTTTGCTAGCTGTGTGAGTTCGTCTAAACTGGCCAAGCGCTCTAACTTGAGGTTGGCGGCTTGCAACTGCTGGTATAGTTCTGCTTGCTTGATGGCGATCGCCAACTGGGTGGCCAGAGAAGACAGCAACTCTACTTCCAACTGCATCCACTGCCGGGGACTGCACTGGTGGGCCATCAGCAGCCCCCACAAATCATCTCCTTGGACTAAAGGCACAACCAAATAAGCTCTCACGGCGAATTGTGCGAGCAAGTCAATTTGATATTGCGGCAACTCGGCGGCCAAAACATCCGCGATCGGTCGGATCGCTCGATGTTGGTACGCTTCGAGATAGAACTGGTCAAAACAGAAATTTTCCAGGGTTTCCCCCAACATCGGCGGGCAGTTGGGAGCTACAGATTCCACTGTCACCGCCCCCGTCGCCGGGCCGGCGCAGAGACTGCCGGTACAGGGGTTAAAGCGCACGATCATCACTCGATCGGCCTGAAGGAACTGACGTACTTCTGTCACTGTCGTGCTGAGCACTTCGCCCAAATCCAGAGACTGGCGGATGTGCTGAGTAATCGTCGCCATCAGCAGTTCTCGTTCGTTCTGCTGCCTTAGCGCCTCTTCTGCCCGCTTGTACTCGGTGATATCTTGAGCGGTGCCGAAAATTTGTTTGGGGCAGCCGTCGGCTGTACGGGCGAAAACTTGGTCGCGGCAGCGAAACCAGCGCCATTCGCCCGATCGATGTTTGAGGCGATATTCCAACTCCAAAATATGCGCGTCTTGGGTCGAGGGAAATTTTTCCTGGTGGGCTTTGAGCCTCGGCAAATCTTCTGGGTACACCAAACTGGAATACCAAGCAGTTTGCATCTGTAAAATTTCTTGGGGATTGTAGCCCAACAATTTAGAAGCTTGACCGTTGACGTAGACGTTTCGCTGTTCGGTCAAATCGTAGATATAGAGCAAATAAGGCGCCGCGTCAGCAATCTGCTGGATGAAATGCTGACTCGATCGCAATTCTTCCTCCACCCGCTGCCGCACTTGCACTTCTTCCAAAGCTTGATCCCGCATTGTGCGGTAAGCTTGGATGCGGTGGGTGAGGTCGGTCACGTCTTGAATCACCAGCAGCGCGTAGAACGATGGGGAATTCACCCCCGGCCATATTGATGACGAAACTGAGGGTGGAGATTCCCTAGACAAAAAAGCACTTCTTGGTGATCCGACTCCGACAGTACCATCTGGTTTTAACTCAAGAGTGTGGAGAACCCAGTCTCTAATCTCCTGTTCTTCTATGCCAGCCTCTAGGGCCGGCACAGCAGTCACTGTAGTTTGCTGAATTCGCTGCTGACCGTCTTGCCAAGTTGCCGGAATCAGGTGTTTGTGAATTTGAGAAGAAAAAATTGTTGGCGGGCCTCCTGCAAAGATTTGCTTGAAGCGAGTGGCGTACTTTAACTGACTCAAGTGAGGAAAATGGGTTGTGATCTTTGTCCCCAATATTTCGCTGCGTGGAATTTTAGTCCACTCTTCCAGACAAGTGTTCCAAAACAGCACCACAAAATCATCTTGGAGCAAGCAGGCGCCGACTGGTACGCTGTCGAGAACCCCAAACTTTTCCTTAATACTTTTGCTCTCCTCAATCATAGACCCCCGGCAAGTTGATTGATAGCAGTCAACAAGGTGTCAAAGGAATTAACATTGAAAATAAGAATGATATCTCCTTCAATGTGAAGCCTTTCAATCATGAAGCTGGTCTGGGCTAATAAAACAACTGTATCAGTAGCTAAACCGCCAGATATCAGCAAACTAGAAATCGTCCCTTCGCTATAAGTGGGAATTGAGTAATTCAGGCGCTGCTGAAGCACGTTGCTGATTGCACCCATAACCCCATTAATTACAATGTTTCCCACTTCACTCAGCGTACCAATTTTGACTGAATCGAGATCGTGAGTTCCTTCTTCCCCTGTAAGCATTGTCACCAGCAGGGCAGCGCTGTTGGTGGGAAAGACTAGCTGGGCAATGCCTCCAAAGGAGCCTGTGAATTTGAGCTGGACAGCGGCGATTTGCTCGCCGTTGAGGTGCTGCTCTAATTCTTCTTCCACGTCGATGGGAGTCAGAATTTGAAGGTAGGGGATTTGCAAGCGAATCGGGGAGTCGATCATATCGTTCAAAACCCCTGCGGCTTGACCGATCCCGATATTGACGAGTTCCTGCAAAGCATCAAGCTGTCGAGTGCTTAATTTCATTGGGTGCTCTCCTCGCTGACACTGAGAGCTTTTTTGATCCATCCGATCAGTTCGTCTGAGTTGGGCATTTTGTGAATGACTGCCATGGCTCCGAGTTCCATGCACTCGGAGCGGGTGCTTGCTTGGATGTCTGCGGTAATTACGATCACTGGAATTTTATATCCTCGATCGCGCATGGCTTGCAGGACTTCCCGACCTTCCATTTCTGGCATCAGCAGATCTAATAGCATACAGTTTGGGGTTTTAGTGCCGAGCTGTTCTAGAGCTTCGGGGCCGCTGGATGCTTCCCAAGTCTCGTATCCTTCTGCTCGGAGAATTTTGCAGATTACCCTGCGAGTCAACCACGAATCTTCGACAACCAGAATTGATGTCACTACGTTCTCCTCCTTCTATTGTTAGGACTGACCGGTATTGCAGGTACTGCTTTTATCTTGACATTAATTTAAAGTGCTGGGACGATGTGCGATCGAGCTTGACTCGGAATTCCTGTTCTTAAAAACTAACCCATTAATGTGTTGGATAGTTTAGTATCTGGGACTATGTGAAGAAAAAACCCGGTTTCTGAATGAAACCAGGTTTGGGGGATCTCTATTGCTCCTAACATGGGCGCTCAATTATAGATGACCAAACGCTTCCGGAGAGACTCTACTCGCTGTTTTGCCGTGGTATTGTCTGGATCGCAGGCGAGAGCTTGTTCGTACATTTCCAAAGCTTGAGCTGTTAATTTCTTTCGCTCGTAGGCATGA
The DNA here is from genome assembly GCF_036701435.1 of Microcoleus sp. Pol12A5. NCBI lineage: Bacteria > Bacillati > Cyanobacteriota > Cyanophyceae > Oscillatoriales > Microcoleaceae > Microcoleus > Microcoleus sp. Pol12A5. The sequence continues at coordinate 76,290 of NZ_JAUBQU010000014.1, read as the reverse complement.
CCCAGGTTATTGAGAGATGTAACGTATTCTGGTTGTAACTTCAGGGCTTCTTTGTAGTGGCGGATTGCGATGTCGTACTGTTCTTGGCCAAAGTGTGCAAAACCGAGGGCGTTGTAAATAACAGCTTGATTTTCTTCGCCTTCCAAGTCTTTGGCTTTCAGGGCTTTTTGAAACAGTACGATCGCTTGGGAGTAAAGCTTCTTATCTACATAGATACTTCCTAATTCGTAGTATTCCTGTGCTGTTCCTCTTTCTACTGTCAGCTTATTTTCTAAGCGTTCGAGAGACATTTCCAGCTTCCGAGTTTTAAGAATCTGGCGCACCACAAACCAGGAAGTGCTGCCGAGTATAGCGAGCAGAACTGTCAGGTAAACAATGAGCAAATTACTATCCATGTTTTTCTTAAAATTAGGTAGGTTTCTGGAAGGTCTTATTTATTTTAAGGCGTTAGCAATCTCTGACATTTGCCTCTGCAACTGTATAAAAAACACGGAAATAGCGATCGACAGGTCCGATCGCGATTTCTGAAAAAGCAAGAGCCCAGAAGTAAGAACAAAGAAGGAAATTTGGTCTCAACCTCCTAGATTTATCAGGAGTTTTCCTTCTCTGGCAGACTGTTAAATCTTTCTTACTTCTGCTTTCTGCATTCTGAAAATCAAGCGAACTTTCAGGCTCCGGCTCGATTAGCCATTTCCACGACTTTACCGAATGTGGCTGGGTCAATGATCGCCATTTGTGCCAACATTTTGCGGTTGATTTCGATGTTGGCTTTTTTCATATTGCCGATCAGTCTGCTGTAGCTCGTGCCGTGCTGGCGCGATGCGGCATTGATCCGAGCAATCCACAGGCGGCGGAAATCGCGTTTGCGTTTTTTGCGATCGCGATAACCGTTACGCAGGGCCTGCATCACCCGTTGGTTAGCTGTGCGGAACTGTTTGGACTGTGCGCCTCGGAAACCCTTGGCTAATTTGAGAATTTTTTTGCGGCGCGCTCTGGCGACATTACCGCGTTTTACCCGTGTCATCTTTAATTTCCGTTAAACTTTACAAGTATGGAAGCATTAACCGCACGTTAGCGTCGTTGGTCTCGTCGATGACGACCAGCTTAGAGAGACGGCTTTTGCGAGCTGAACTTTTGTGCTGTAGCAAGTGGCTTTTGTAAGCTTTGCGGCGCACGATCTTACCGCTGCCGGTCGCTCTAAAGCGCTTTGCGGCTGCTTTGCGAGTTTTGAGTTTTGGCATGAACTGGTGTTATTTGGACACAAGCTTATACCGTATCACGTTTGTGCTACTTTCTGCAAGGGAGATTTGTGGGTTAGCAGTGGCGCTGTACTTGGGGCAATATACAGGATGGGAGATCGGCTAATCTTGTGGTTGTTTGCTGCTATTAACACCTATTATAGAATGTTATACCGCAGTTGCGGTATAATTAACGGTTAGCGCCACAGCTAATATTTGAAAGCTTTTGGTGAGGCACGATAATTAAATTGAAGACGCAACATTAATTATTGATTCAGGCGCTTACAGAGTCCCTTGAAAAAAATTGCAAATATCCATTTGTCAGTAATGACAATTTTAATAGACATTTCTTTGCTATTTATGTCAGAAATCTAGTGACCAAATTAATAAGTGCTTCATTGGAATTACCCGAAAGCTCTAGCGTAAAAGCTTCAGCCGGGAATGGTTTTTGGGCTAAAGTTCCTGGGATAGCAATATTTAACAAACTTGTAACTGAGAGTGTCCAGTCGGGGTTTTACTGTGTTTCTTTCGCGCCGACTTCTGTGGCGTTTACGCTTCTATCAATCAAGGAATAGCAGATAAAAGAAATAAGTTAGGACTTGAGAAGTCGAGGGACATGGTAAGGGTTCAACCAAAATTATTTAAATATAAGCTTGGTTCTGACAAGCTCAGGGAATTTTCAGAATCGATCTTCAGCTTGATTATTATATTCCAAAGGCAACTACTTTTAGATGGTTCTGCAAGTTTTTGACCCATGGATGTCCATTGTTGAAAGGGTTATTCGAGCAACTGAATCCTACCAACATCGTGGAAACAGGCGTCTTTGATCTGGAACCAGTATCCCAATGGGGGGATAGAGAAAATCACGTTACTAGGAGATGCCACTCACCCAATGCGATCGTCCTTATGATTAGGACCTACTATGGTATTTGAGCAAGACTTAAGTGTCCAATAATTTGCTAAACTTATCCATAGTTATTCGCCGAGATAAAGTTCTATGTGGAAAGTGGCAGAATTCGCAAAATTAGTGGGAGTCTCAAGCTCTACGTTACGGCGCTGGGAAAGGGAAGGCAAGTTAATCCCTGAGAGAACACTGGGCAACCAGCGTGTTTATTCAGAAACTCACCTAAATATAGTCCGGAACCTAAAGACCGGTAAAACGCCACCCAATCGAGCGATCGTATATTGTCGCGTCTCGTCCCCCGGACAAAAACAAGACTTACTTCGTCAGACACAAGCTATGGAACAATTCTGCTTGGCGCAAGGAGTTGCTATCACAGACTCCATTCAGGAGATTGGGGGTGGACTCAATTTCAAACGTCCCAAATTCCTGCAAATCCTACAATGGGCGATACTAGGCGAAGTCAGGGTGCTTTACGTGGCTCATCAAGATAGGCTGTGCCGATTTGGTTTTGAACTGGTCGAGCAAATTCTACAGTGGAATGGCGGGACGATTATCGTCGCCAACGCCGAAAGCCTTTCACCGCATGAAGAATTGACTCAAGACTTGCTTTCAATAATCCACTGTTTTTCTTCCCGCCTCTACGCCCTGCGAAAATATAAAGCAAAAGTTAAAAATATTGTAGAGGGTGTAGACCCTTGTTCGGATTCCTCTATAGTTGATCAAGTAAAGACCTCCAAGTAAGTTTAACTATGTTTGGCGTCAAACGATCGCTAAAATTGAATAACAATGAAGCGACCTTGATGGCAAAACACGTAGGATTTCGGCGCGCAGTATTTAATTTTGGATTAAGCTTGCCAACCCCAATGCATAGCGAGGGGAAGCTTTAAGACTCAAAGGTACTCAACTAAGTCAAAAAAGTTCTCACCAACTACCTCAAGAAACAACCTAAATTCGTTTAGATAAACCAGTTGTCTAGTCGAGTTTATCAAAATTCTTTGATTGACTTGAAAGATGCGTTTAGTCGACATCGTTCCGGGAAAGCAGGTTATCCAAAATTTGTTAGTCGCCGGGATGGTCAGTCTTTTACGGTTGAACCATCTAGCGTCAAAGTTCTGCTAAGTCCTGGTAGCACAATTAAGATTCCCACCTTGGGAAAGTTTCGACTTTACGAGGCACTTAAATGTAGTTTTGTGTCTATAACTTTCACGATATCCAAAGAAGGAAGTCGCTGGGAAAGTATCCTTCTCTTTTGACGCGGAACGTTTACCTGTTAAGTAATCTGAAGCAGTTGTAGGAATCGACGTAGGTATTAAATATGCGACCACGCTGTCAAATCGGTAAGTTTTTGATGCAACAAAACCGTTAATAGCCAGTGTGCAAGCCAAGCTAGCTACTTTACAGCAAGCATCAAAACAGGTAAAAGATTCCCAAAACTAACGCAAAACTTACAATAAAATTAGCCAAATTTACGCACAAATAGCTGGTATTCCATTCTTTTATATTCAGAAATTAAAAACTTATTTGGCTAAAAATTTCAAGGTAATTAAGATTAAAAACTTAAACCCACATTCCGCACCCTCCACTGTCACAATCAGTTTTTGTGGAATTTTGTGAACCAAAATAGTCACTTTTTATACACGCAAGTGGGAAATTGGACTTGCGAGCGCCAGTTCAATTTCGCCAAACTCCGAAAATTCCTAGTGTGACAGTTCAGGGTGCCGAATGTGGGTTAAACGTCAAAGGCATGATGGCTCATCAGAAGCGGGCTGGGTCAATATCCGAACTATAGTTTTACATTACGAATTCAAGCGTTAACTTGACTATAAATGTAAAAGGTCTGGAGCAACTTTATTGCTAGTGGATAAATGGTTTCCTAGTTCTAAAACTTCCTCGAATTGGGACTATGAAAAACATATGTTACTAAGTATAATGATGAAGCCGTCGCCAATGAATCAAAATGAGTTTCAAGAATGGGTCTACGACTAAAATCCTCCGTAAATAGTTTAATTTCTGCGGATTAAAAATGCTGGCATCCTCCCCCTATAGGCACTCGAACATTACAAATAAAAGAGGTATTTAAGCTGGATTTAATATTAAACTCTCAATACAGGCCTTTCGGGATTTTCGGGATTGGGAATTAGACACTAATTTTTGCAATCTACTAGCAAATCTAAAGTTTCTAACACAGTTTGGCCGATTAGCACCATATCGCCTAAAACCATTCCCGCCTCAATCGTTTCGCGCCCTTCTATTTCAATAATAACAGGCCCAGTCAACCCTACAGTTTCTTGCCTGCCATCAGCATATTTTTCTATTTCGTGACTCCTAATTCTTAAACCCAAGTGTTCGCAGACTTCTACAGGAATAGCTGTGCGTACTGCACCAGTATATATGAGTGCTTCTGCTTCGTAGATGCGCAACAGATTTGGATTGAGCAATCCTCTCTTGACTAACTCTTCATTAATGGCATTCGTTAGCTTGACTTTGACTCGAACTGCACCCATATTTTTGCTGGCTTGAGTTAGATTGCGATCGAGATTTATCACATCGCCTCTCTTTTCGTCTAGAAAGTCTACCTTTGATTCTAGCTTGAATTTATAGTAAGGTGCGCACTGCGCACCCTACAAGTAGAGTCTGTGCGTAAGTCTTACAGCCTATCGCAGGTTTATGAAGTGCAGTAGGGACAAAAGCTTTCGCCGTGTCCCTACGGGGAGCTATCACTCTTGTGGGGTGGGCATCCTGCCCGCCCTAAACATACAAGTTAAATGCACAACTGCTTACTCATCTTCTGCATAGATAAACCGATACAATTCGCTAGGATCTGGCTCAGCGCTTTTCTCCGCAAAATCGACTGCATCATCAATTACTGCTTCAATTTTATTATCGATCTCTTTCAATTCTTCAGCAGTTGCCAAAGTTCGATCGATCAAATCAGCAGCCAACTTCTTAATCGGATCGCGAGGGAACCAATATTCCTTCTCTTCCTTAGAACGCAACTCATCAGGGTCGGCCAAAGAATGCCCGCGAAAGCGATAAGTCAAAGCCTCGATCAGAGTCGGCCCTTCGCCGGCGCGCGCCCGCGCTATAGCTTCCTTCGCCACTTCCCGCACCGCCAAAACATCCATCCCGTCAACCTCGACGCCAGCCATGCCAAAAGCATGAGCTTTCTTGTAAATCAGCGGGTCAGAAGTAGCTCGCTCGTGGGCCATCCCGATCGCCCATTTGTTGTTTTCCACAACATAAATAATCGGCAACTTCCACAAAGCCGCCATATTTAAACACTCAAAAAACTGACCGTTATTGGCAGCACCGTCGCCAAAAAAACAAGCAGTTACCCCATCGGAACTCTCATCCCCTAAAGCTTCGCGCCGGTACTTCGATTGAAAAGCAGCCCCCGTAGCTACAGGAATTCCCTCAGCCACAAAAGCATAACCGCCCAACAGTCGGTGTTCGGCCGAAAACATGTGCATCGAACCGCCGCGGCCCTTCGAGCAACCAGTTTCCTTCCCGAACAACTCCGCCATTACCTCCCGCGCCGGCACACCCGCGCTCAAAGCGTGAACGTGATCGCGGTAGGTACTACTGACATAATCGGTATCATCCCGGCGCATCGATCGAATCACGCCAGTAGAGACAGCTTCCTGACCGTTGTACAAGTGGACAAAACCAAACATTTTGCCCCGGTAGTACATCTCAGCACACTTGTCCTCAAAATAGCGCCCCAACACCATATCCTCGTAGAGCATCAAGCCCTCATCCCGAGAAAGGTTTACGCTTTGCGCGTCAAAAACTGGTAAAGTCCGTTCCTGAACCATAAATAATTAATACCCGACGATCGGCTTCCTAGACATCTAAATTTAAACCGAGATGGGACACAACCGCAGCAGAAAACGATCGTACCTTTTTTGTACAGCAGTTCACCAATTGTTAAAATGAGTTTGGCAGGCGGAGAGGCTTGCCGGGACTTGGAGAACCAACTCCCATCTAAAACCGATGCCAACAAATGATATAATTCCATTACTCTCAAACCCGAATAATGCTCTGCAAGTCAAACCACTCCTTTAGCTGACGGGTAGCTGACGGGCAGTGGGGCGTGGCATTTTCCTCACTGTAAAACGCTGTAGAGGGAAAAAAGTCAGAGTATCTCTACGGCAAGTCCAAGATACCGTGAATTGAGCGGTTGGAAGCCAACACCAGAATTTTTGATTGGGTTTGCGGGAGTATCTCACTTAAGATAGGCTAATTCAGTTGCTAGCGCTTTGGGGAAGTGGACGAGTGTTAATTCCACTAGATTACTACCGGATTTTGGGTCTACCGATTCAAGCTACTGCCGAACAGTTGCAGCAGGCTCACCGCGATCGAACTTTACAGCTCCCGCGCAGGGAGTATTCTGAAGTTGCGATCGTCGCCCGCAAACAACTGCTCGATGAAGCCTGCGCCGTTCTGTCAGACTCAGAGGGGCGCAAAGCTTACGATGCCAGTTTTTTAGCCAAAACTTACGATCGAGAGTCGGAAGCCGCACTCGAAGCCAAGCACCAGAGGTCAAAAACCTCAGCAGGCACAGCCACCTTCCTGCAAGAGGCAGGAGAAACCGCTCCGCCAGAGTCCAAGACTTTAGATGCTGCTCCCGACCCCCACACTCCAAGTATTGAAATCGATGACAACCAATTCGTAGGAGCCCTGCTCGTACTGCAAGAACTGGGGGAATACGAACTCGTACAGAAGCTGGGTCGCCCGTATCTTAACAATGGCAGCATCGCGATCGCAGAAGGTCGTTTCGGCGACCCTCAGCTCGTGCGGCCAGATATAGTTTTAACTGTCAGCCTTGCCTGTCTAGAACTCGGCCGCGAACAGTGGCAGCAAGGTCAGTACGAAAATGCCGCAAAATCATTAGAAGCAGGTCAAGAATTGCTGCTGCGCGAAAGCCTATTTGCAAGCGTGAGGGGTGAAATGCAAGCCGACATCTACAAACTCCGTCCGTACAACATTTTAGAGCTACTATCCCTTCCCGAAGAAAAAGTCGCCGAGCGTCGTCGGGGACTGCAAATCCTGCGAGAAATGCTTCAAGAACGAGGCGGCATCGACGGATCGGGAGACGATCGATCGGGTTTAGGAATAGAAGACTTCCTCCGGTTCGTGCAGCAAATGCGTAAACACCTAACCAGCAGCGAGCAGCAGGCGCTATTTGAAGCCGAAGCCGGCCGCCCTTCCGCAGTCGCCACTTACCTCTCGGTCTACACCCTGTTAGCCCAAGGATTTGCAGCCAGACAGCCATCGATGATCCGTCGGGCCAAGCTGATGCTGATGCAGCTCGGTCGCCGCCAAGACGTTCACCTGGAAAAAGCTGTCTGTTCCCTGCTGCTGGGCCAGACAGAAGAAGCCAGCCGATCCCTCGAACTGAGTTCGGAAAAAGAGCCCCTGGCATTCATTCGCGAACATTCCCAAGATTCACCCGACTTGTTGCCCGGACTGTGCTTGTACGCCGAACATTGGCTACAAGAAGAAGTGTTTCCCCACTTCCGCGACTTGGCCAACGAGTCTGTGTCCTTGAAAGAATACTTTGCCGACCCGAAAGTACAAGCTTACCTAGAAGCTTTGCCACAGGACGCAGAAACCGCCAACGAATGGGTCGTCGTGCAGCCCCGCTCCGGCAAGCCCCCAGCGCGACTGCAACCCACAGCAGGCCGCTCGCCCGCTGCCATACCCGCACAGCCACCCACAGCCAAGCAGGGAGCCAGCACGGTCACCTTGACCCCTGTACCAGGCGAGGCTTCCACCGCAGGATCGGGCGCGAAATCCCAGGCAACGGTGGCTGCGCCCAGCGCTGTTGCCCCCGTCTCTATCCCGATAGCGACAGTCCCACACCCCGTAGACTCGACTTCCAAACAACGCAGACGCCAACATTCAGGGCGCAGCGGAGCAACCGGCAATGGGCTAAATGGGGATTTGGTCGATCGAGCGCGCACCAAGGCAGCAGAACTTACCGCCCAAGTCAAGTCCATGCCTCCAAACAGGCTGGCTTTGTTTCTAGTCGCAGGTGTCCTGAGCCTGTTACTCCTGTGGTTAATACTCAGTCTGTTGGCTAGCGCGATGCAAGCTTTATCGGGCCCATCCCTCCAAGGAGAGCAAGCCCTCGTCCGTCTAGAAGAACCGCCCCTAGAAATCCCTGCCTTGGCCGCGGTCCCAGAGCCGAGCGCCGCAGGCGCAGTGTCGGGAGAAATCACTGAGGAATCAGCCGAACAAATAGTTCAAAGCTGGCTGTCGGCGAAAGCAGCGGCTTTGGGCCCCAATCACGCTGTCGAAGAATTAAAGCAAGTTCTGACAGAACCTGCTTTGTCTCGCTGGCAATTGATGGCAGAAGCTCAACAGCGAAACAACGCGCACCAGCGTTATGTACACAAGCTGCAAGTTAATGGAGTTAAGACGAATCCGACTAATCCCGATCGCGCTCAAGTAGAAGCCCAAGTCGCGGAAAAAGCCGAAGTGTTCGATCGTTCTCAGCTCGTTTCTTCCCGCAACGAAAACCTGCGCGTGCGTTACGACTTGATCCGTCAAGAGGGACAGTGGCGGATTATGGATTGGCAAGTGATTAAGTAAGGAATTGGTAATTAGTAATTGGTAATTGGTAATTTCGGCTGGCTAATTACTAATTACCAATTTTTGATTATTAGGTTAATTTTTAATTCCAAAAGCGGGAGCTGTGAATTGCAGATTATTGTTGAAGGCTGGCGTTTTATTTATCATTCCTATTGTGTAGCCAATCAATTTCAACTGCTGGAAATGCTCGACCGCCCGCGAAGCCAAATTGAGCTTTTCCACCGGGATATGCCCTACATTGACGCAGCTTGGGAGACGAAAATTAGCTTGTTCGATAGCCCAAATGAAACCTTACTTCGCAGCATTAAGAGCCCTGCGGTAAATCAGTCAGCCGATGTTACGCTGCGAATGTACTGCCCGTGGGACTTCTCGGCATCCAGCAGCGCTCAAACTTGGGTATTTGCAGCGACAGAATGGGGGATTGTTACCAGTAGAGTATTACAGGCGATGGGTGTTAAGTCGATCGCCCAAACTGCGGTTAACTCAGAAACAAAAATTATTACACCTTCAGCTTGGTCAAAAGCTGGCTTAATTCGCAGCGGAGTTGAGGAAGATCGCATTGCCGTCGTACCTTTGGGAGTCGATCTTCAGATTTATTATCCTGCTGCGGGCGATCGGCGTCAATCACTGCGCCAAAGCTTCGGCTGGTCAAACTATTTTATATTTTTAAACATCGGAGGGCAAACGGATCGCAAAGGTATTCGCCCTTTATTAAAAGCCTTTGCTGCGGTAGTTGACAAATATCCAGATGCGAGATTAGTTTTAAAAGGTTCAGAAGTGCTTTATCCGTCCAGAGATGAGATTGCCGAAGCCTGCCGAGTTGTCCTCAACGATGCCGAAAGAGCGAGGGTTTTACCGAGATTAATTTATACTGGTAGCCAGCTATCTTTTGCTCAAATAGCAGAGTTTTACCAAGCTGCTGATGCTTATGTTTCTCCGTATTTGGCAGAAGGTTTTAATCTGCCGGTGTTGGAAGCTGCAGCTTGCGGTTTGCCTGTTATTTGCACTGCGGGGGGTCCTACGGATGATTTTACGGGCTCGAACTTTGCACAGCGGATTGAGAGTAAATTTACGGCTGTGGTGAGTGACGGGGAAACCTTATTTATCTTAGCTCCGGAGTGGGAACATTTGACTGATTTGATGCAAGGAGCGATCGAACAGCCTGGAATCGCTGCGAAAGCGAGGGTTGCGGGTCCGGCTTTTGTGGCTGAAAATTTTACTTGGAGGCGTGTAGTCGATCGATTGCTTGAGGTGATGGGAGGAGATAAAAAGAGAAAGGAGAAGTCTATTTTTGAGCCAATAATTTTGTAGTTTTAACGTTTCAACCCCCTAAGTATTTTCCGATCAGAAATAGTTTTTTTTTGACAATTATGATACCAATTCACTATGAATCTGCACTTAATATCAATTCCGGTTGCACCCGAATGATATAGCTTTGGTTGTAGGCTACCAATGGCAACAAGTAATATCAATTCCGGTTGCACCCGAATGATATAGCTTTGGTTGTAAGCCACCAATGGAAACAAGTAATTCGTTTAATCAAAGAAGATTGTTTCAGCAGAACTTGGCAAAGTTGAAATAATACTTCTTCTAATTCATCAAGATTTTGAAATGACCGATTGACAATTGCTTCATTAACTAAAGGGTACAGACGTTCTGAGAAAGTTGTAACTCGGGAGAATGAGAGGGCATAAATTCTAAGTCTAGACCCTCTGGAACTATAACTTGTGGGCTAGTATGCCAACCAGCGTAGGTTTTTAGTTAAGATGATGTATTTATTTTGACCCACTCCCAATTCTCTAGCAAAATCTTCTAAAACTAAGTTGAAAAGCTGGATGTTAACTTTTGGCAGAATCCAAAAGTAGGTTTCTCCCGTTGACGGGTATACAAAACCATATAACCATAGCCATTGATAGCGCCAATTTACCTTGGCTATGGGCCGCTCCCCATACCCTACCCAGACTCGCCGAATTATTGGCTTTAATCCCAGACGATGCTCATCCATTCCCCACACTTTTACTGCTGCCAATGGATGCTAATGTTGAATTCGTTTAGCTTGCCCTCGCAGTTTTTTTTCCAAGCTTCTTGGACTTCAAAGTCAGCAAGGTCGTGTTTCGATCTGGGTATCCGTAAGCGAAACTCCAACGAACGTAGATAGTCCCAACCCCTTTGTACGCGCTCCTGGACGCTAAGCGTAAATTACTCATCCACTCAGCAACTTTATGACTGTTCCATAATCCTCCATCAGCAGTTGGAGTTCGTAAAGTTTGCAAAAGTTGTGCTTGTTCCACCACAGAAAGTAAAGGTTGAGTACCCGGATGTTGATGACGTTTGTCTTTCAACCCATTAGCACCTAATTGATTGTAGCGGCGAACGTTCGCGATATATAGAGTTACGGCAGTAACCCGCGACATCCGCGACATCTTCGGTAATCCGTCGAGTTGCTAAGAGCCAAATTATTTGGTAGCGTGTCCGTTCAATTGGGTCTGACGCTTGACGATAAAGTTTAGAAAACGGGCGAGGAGGTTTGATGAGGCTCTAACTTGAGGCGTTTAGGCCTGACTTGTCCTCGTAGCACTCTTGATGCTCTTTCAATATATCATTCCGGTGCAACCGGAATTGATATTAGAGAATATAGCACTCATGCAGGCTCTACTCGACAACTACTCACAGTGCTTCCTATCCTAAATACGCTAGACCTGCTACCTGAATCACTAACAGAGGTTTGTGCTGGAGACAACACCCACAAGCTTGATTTGCCTTCTCCCCTAGCCTTCTCGCCAAGCTGACAAGAAGCCCATGATTCTCAAACGCAACATTTGTTCTTGAACACTTGGGTTTTAGCACCTGCTTGTACGTCCGGTGAGGCTGGCCACCACCGCCACTAACTCAGCAGCATCTACGGGTTTGGTTAAATGCATTTGAAAACCTGCTAATAGTGCCTGCTGACGATCGTCATTCCGGGCATAGGCCGTCAGCGCGATCGCGGGTAGCCTACCGCCCCGCTGCGCTTCAAGTTGACGCAACTTGCGGATCAGCGAGTAGCCATCCTCATCCGGCATCCCAATATCGCTCACTAAAACATCGGGCTTGCGATCGGTTGCGGTTTCGATAATGGTCAAGGCTTCCTTGACCGAAGCCACAGCCATGACCTCAGCACCATACTTTTCGAGAATCGTGCTCAGCAAGTCTAGCGCGTCAGCCTCGTCCTCTACCACTAAGATTTGTAAGCCTTCAAGGGTCGGCGAGGTCTGAAACCTCCCATTCGCCTCGACGAGCGAGTTCAATGGCTCTGGAGCGCTGGGTGGTAGATGGATAATCATCACGGGCAGTTTGACTGTAAAGGTCGTCCCCTGTCCTATCCCTGGACTTACTACCGTTACAGTCCCGCCGTGTAATTCAACTAATTGACGCACAATGGCTAACCCTAAACCCAAGCCCCCATAACTACGAGTTGTCGTGCTGTCGTGCTGGCTGAAGCGATCGAACACAAACGGTAGAAAGTCCGAGCTGATGCCTGCTCCAGTGTCGCTGACAGTAATTTCAACATGGGAATTAACCCGCTGCAAACGAATCTGGACTCGCCCGTCTTTAGGCGTAAATTTGAGGGCGTTAGAAAGTAGATTCCACACAACTTGCTGCAACCTATCGGCATCACCCAAGAGCGGGCCAGCTTCAGAATCGAGCACGCTTTGCAGGCGAATTGACTTTGCATCAGCCGCCAAGTGTACAGACTCAATCGCCGATTCAATCACCGGCACGAGGTTGACAGGACGGACTCGGAGGCGCAGTTTACCCGTGATGATGCGAGAGACATCGAGGATGTCTTCGATGAGCTGGGCTTGAGACTTCGCGTTTCGCTCGATCGTCTCCAAAGCCCGCGCCACCTTATCCTCACTCAGGTTTTTCTGCCTTAACATCGTTGACCACCCTAAGATCGCGTTGAGAGGAGTTCTGAGTTCATGAGAAAGAATCGAGAGAAACTCATCCTTGGCACGGTTGGCGGCCTCTGCGTCTGCCCGAATTATTTGTTCACGCATCAATAATTCGTCTTTGGTGCGATTAGAGGCTTCCAGTTGGGCAGTGCGTTCATGCACCCGTTGCTCTAGCTCCACATTAATCGCCTCGATACGGCGGCGACTCTCTTCTAGTTCCTGGTTTGTAAGGGCAAGTTGAGCTGGACTGGGCGTATCGAGTGCCACTGGAATTAAGGGAATAAGTAAAAAGGTGAACGTATAAAAAGACCAAACACCAGTGACAGCTTTGATAAGTCCTGCAACCCAATAAATGGGGTGCCAAAGTGTCACTATTTCCATCAGGTGCGTCGTGCCACATAAGGCAAATATAAAAAAGAAACCTACCAGCAGCATCACCGTGTGGGCAGGCAGATCCTTACGCTCATTTGTAAAGTAAACAATGGCAACCGCCACCGAGTAATAAGCGAGGGTAGTCAAGGCATCTGACGTTAAGTGCAGCCAGACTAACCCCGGTTTCCAGAGGTAACAATGCCCGTGAGGAATGAAATTATTAGAAAAGAAGGTGCTCAAGAAGTCAGGCATATTAGTTTACGGCACTGTCAAGTTAATTTAGGGGGTGTCATCAATTCAACCAGATGACCGCAGCAGCCAGAAGAATCGCACGCCGGAAAGTTCACCGCCCTAGGGTGATAGCGCGTCGCGATTGCCTGATACTGCTTGAGCTTGGGAAAAAAGTTCTCAATCAAATGACGGGCTTTGTACAATTGAGCATCGTAAGTTTCCAGGGTCTTGCAGTTGCGACGAGGTGAAATCACGGTGGTCTTCCCCTCGGCATTGAGGCGGTCAATCACACGCTGATCTGGATCATAGCCCTTGTTAGCCCGCAGTGTATCCACCACCAGTAACGGCTGCCGTTGGTCGCCTCCTGCTGGCGTCACCAGTTTGTCGGGGGGTGAGGTGAAACCCCAACGGATTGCCCAACGCATCCACGCGCTCGCATGAATCTTGTTACTCAATCGCCCTTTGCTGCCTCCAATTGCTTCATTCCTAGGCTCCTCAAAAAACTCAGCAGGAAGATGTTTCTTTCAAGTGGGAAAATGCCTGAATTAAAACTAAGTGTACCGCCGGGGAAATAGAGAGTAAATCTGTTTTAATATATGTCAAAATTCGCTCCTAAAAACGAAAATCAAAAATGTTAGAGTTCAATCGCCTGTTCCAAACAATCGAAGAATTAGTAATGCTGCACTCACCCAGCGGTGCGGAGTCGGAAATTAACCAGCGGTTGATGGAAAAATTCGCCGCCCTAGGAGTGAATGCTTGGATCGATCGCGCGGACAATGCGATCGCCCTAATTAAGGGTCGCAATCCCGAAAAGTCGATCGCCATTACCGCCCACAAAGACGAAATTGGCGCCCTAGTTAAAAAAATAGGCGAGAGTGGCCGCGTGGAAGTCCGCAGATTGGGCGGCGCATTTCCTTGGGTTTACGGCGAAGGCGTGGTGGATTTGCTCGGAGACAAGCAAACAATTAGCGGCATTCTCAGCTTCGGTTCCCGCCATGTTTCTCACGAATCTCCTCAGAAAGCTCAGCAGGAAGATGTTTCTTTAAAGTGGGAAAATGCCTGGATCGAGACTAAGTGTACCGCCGAGGAATTAGCCGAGGCCGGAATTCGACCCGGCACGCGGATGGTGGTGGGAAAGCACCGCAAGCGCCCGCTGCGGTTGAAGGACTGGATCGCCAGCTACACTCTGGACAACAAGGCTTCAGTGGCGATTTTGCTGGCTCTGGCGGAATGTTTGAAAGAGCCTGCGGTGAATGTTTATTTGGTAGCGTCGGCGAAGGAGGAGGTTGGGGCGCTCGGAGCTTTGTATTTCACGCAGCGCCAGCCGTTGGACGCGCTGATCGCTTTGGAAATTTGCCCTTTGGCGCCGGAATACCCGATTCGTGACGGCGAAAACCCGGTTTTGCTGGTTCAGGACGGCTACGGAGTCTACGATGAAGGATTGAACGCCCAATTGCGCGCAGCAGCCACAGCAGCCGATGTAGAGGTGCAGTTGGCGGTAATTAGCGGTTTTGGAAGCGATGCTTCGATCGCGATGAAGTTCGGCCACGTAGCTCGCGCCGCTTGTTTGGCTTTCCCCACCCAGAACACCCACGGCTTTGAAATTGCTCATCTCGGGGCGATCGGTAATTGCGCCGCCATCCTCAAAGCCTACTGTGACGAGCTTTGGGACGAGTAGAAAAAAAAGTTTCCCAAAGTAGTTGACAGATTGGGAAAGATTAGTTAAGGTAATAAAGGTGCGGAACACAAGCAAACGCAACGCGCCCCCATCGTCTAGAGGCCTAGGACACATCCCTTTCACGGATGCGACGGGGATTCGAATTCCCCTGGGGGTATTGAAAATTTAAGTCTGATATCAAAGTGATATCTAGTATGTGGGGTGGGCATATTGCCCGCCCTTATTGCTATTAGGACTTACGCACGGGTAGCCAGAAACCGGGTTTTTGCTCAGAAGAGGCGTGACAGCCCGCAGCCACGGCAAAAACCGGCTTTATTTAGTTTGGTTCCTGGTGCATCGTTGAGCGATTTACCCCGGATTATTGAGCGGATACATAGGCTCAATATAGTTGAACACTTAGACAGCTAATAGCAGCAAAGGGAGTGCGATGTACATACCTGTTACTTTCGACCACAGTGGCATCCAAAGGAACGAAGCAATAGAAATAAAAGTTAGAAACTTTAAAGAATTAAACTTACAGGAAAGACATATTGAAGAGTTCTTACGCAAAAACATCAATTTGCTCTTTGGGGATGACCAAACTCTTCTAGTTGTAGGTCAACAAGTTCGTAATGCGAGTAACGGGATTAGCGACCTGACTGCCATTGATGCAGATGGCAATATTGTTCTAATCGAGATTAAACGCGACGTACAAGACATCAAAGCCAGAAAAGAACCTTTTGAATTTCAAGCTATCAGGTATGCCGCGAGTTATGCCAAAATTTCGACACCTGAATCCCTGGTAGAGTTGGTCTATAGTTCGTATATCGAGATCCATAAAGATGAGTATGAATTAGGTGATTTGACCCCTAGTGAAAAAGCGAGACGAGAGTTGAATAAATTCTTGTCAAGCAATGACGCACTCAAAACCTTTAACAAAAAACAACGAATAATACTTATAGCCTCATCCTTTGATGAGCAAACCCTTTCTGCTGTTGCTTGGTTGATTGCAAATGGGGTAGACGCAATCTGTCTTAATATCACTCCTGTTTTTATAGGAGAGCAAGGTTTTTTGAGTATTGATAAAATTTTGCCTCCGGCACAACTGGATGATTTTTACGTGGGTTTAGCCGGAGAAGGTTCTACAATCAAGGAAGAAATTATATCCACTGATTCTGCCTTTAATAGAACTTGGCTACCTCGAATGGATCAGTTGTTTGAGTGGGAATTAATCAAAGCTGGGGATAGCATTGAAATTAAAGAGTTTGAAAGCTCTGAAGCTATAATAATTGATCCTAGATTTGTCAGATTTAATGGGGAAGAAATCTCCTATAATAGTTGGGGAAAGAAAGTTACTGGTTGGTCTTCTATAAATATTTATGAATGGGCAGTGCTTAGTTCGACTAATAGAACCTTACATGAACTAAGGAAGGAAAAAATGGCAGAGTTGGAAGCCAAAGGCCGTCCATGGGAAGAATGAGACCAGCGGTTGTAGAGCTATTTGCTTTCTTGAAGCAGCTCAAGGCTTTTTTCAGATATTGCTGTTGATCGACCGGACACGAGCTCAGACTATTAATTTGATTAACAGCTTAAGGTGCGCCGCAGCGCACCCTACAGAATTAGATCGCAGCTATCACTTCTGCAACTTCAGCAACGGTTCAATCTGCTGCCTTTGAAACTGCAATTCATCCGCCAAAGGTTGGTAAATTTCTCGATCGCCCGATTCATTGCAATAATCCCACAAACCATTGTAACAGTGCCTGTCGTCGTCCCAACCCGGATGGTTGACAATCGGATACAAGCAGATTCCCTCTATCGGAACTCCTGCTTTCATCGCCGCCACTACCTCACTGCACACATAATTAAACCAGACAGGTCTAAACTCGTCTTCAGTGCCTGTTTCTGCTATAAATAAGGGCCGACGGTAGCGCTCAAACACTTCTTGCAGCAGTTCGCGAAACGGCCGATACAGCGGATCAGTGTATTTCATCGGGTCTTCATTGTGAATCCACTGATTGCGATCGTAATAATTCACTCCAATAATATCGAGATATTTTTCCTTACCGCCGAGTTCCGGTCGAAAACGTCCAGCCAACATATCCCAAGCTTGATATTGAGATAAGCGATAACCTTCCGCCGCGTCCCGATCCTCCGGTTTGTCAGGGTCAGCAATAATGTTAATTGTGGGATCGATTTGAACGATGCGAGTGCGGGGATTGACTTCCCAAACAGATTCTATCGCGGCGATCGCAGCTTTGACTAACTGGATTTTGAGCTCGTCTCCCCGCCCTTTCGCAAACGGATTGATGTAGGCGACATCGCCGCCGGCCCAAGCAATAAATGAAATTTCATTAACAGGTGTCACGAAAGGTGTTTGGTCTGTTTCCTCACTTAGCACTTCCATAAAAGCGCGCACCATGCTTGCAAACCTGGACACAAATTCGGGACTGAAAATATCAATATCGTCGGGCCAGCCGTAGTGAAACAAATCCCAAATTACCTGCATTTTCATGTCGCGGGCGGCGCGGATGATTGGGAGGGAACTGGAAAAATCGTATTTTCCGGGCGACTGTTCAATTAAGTGCCAGCGGAGGCCTTCGCGGACTGTGTAAATGCCTTGATCCTGCAAGCGTTGGTAGTCGGCTGCTGCAAATTTATCGTGACCGGTGGCGGCTGTGACATCGAGGCGTTTTCCAGATTGCACTCTGTGGGTGGAACATTCAAATCCGCCCATGAAAAAACTTTGAAACATCAATCGGATGGGTAATGGGGCATTCAGGTTTGTAGTCAGGACTAAATTCCTTAGATTTCAATCCTAAAAAACTAAAGTCCTTACTACAAAGGGTGTTTTTGTAAGAAGTATATCGATCGGCAAAAAGTCAAAATGAAATCAGAAAAAAATCTCAGATTTTTACTTTTTCCTTGACCAATCACCAATTAACACTGAGTAATAGCTTGCGGCTGTGAACTTTCTTCGGGAATATCCCAGCCGAGAGTTGCCGCCGCGATCGCCTCTAGGGGAAACTTGGGAGTGCGATCGGCATACAGCAAACCGTTAGCTTCTTGGAAAGTATCGGTTAACTGCGTGTAACAAAATCCGCTGAACATTTCCACTCGGTTTACCACCTTCAACAGCGCGCTGTAGCGCCTTTGCAGTTCCACCGTGTCCGACGCGCGCACGTAGCCCCAAACCCGGTAAAAATCAGGGTTTTCGCGGCCAGCGCAAGCGATGCCGCCGAATTCTGTCAGCATCATCGGCTGTCCTTGGTGCGGGTGGCCGTCGAGGGTGAGGACTCGCCCGCCGGGACGCCCGCGATCGAACAAATCGGCTAGCTGGACTTCGGGCCCGTAGCGCTTGGCTAGGGTTTGCGGATTGTTGTCGTAGTCGTGAATCGCCAGGATGTCGGTATCGATGCTTTCCCAGCCGTCGTTACCGATGACGGGGCGAGTCGAATCG
The DNA here is from genome assembly GCF_036701435.1 of Microcoleus sp. Pol12A5. Lineage (NCBI taxonomy): Bacteria > Bacillati > Cyanobacteriota > Cyanophyceae > Oscillatoriales > Microcoleaceae > Microcoleus > Microcoleus sp. Pol12A5. Next base: position 57,899 of record NZ_JAUBQU010000014.1, on the reverse strand, counting down.
AGGGTTTTTGTCAAGAAATACAGCGCTTGCACGTAGTTGCGGTGGGCTGCCGCTTCGACTAAATTCGGAACTCCCCAAGATTCGTTGAACGGAACCCAAACTACGATGCAGGGGTGGCTGGTGTCGCGGTCGATGACTTCCGTCCACTCCCGCGTCAGCCGTTGAACGGCTTTGGGAGTGAAGCGGTAGGCGCTAGGCATTTCTTCCCAAACTAGGAGTCCCAACACGTCAGCCCAGTACAAAAATCGGGGGTCTTCGATTTTTTGGTGCTTGCGGACGCCGTTGAAACCCATTGCTTTGACTAATTCGACATCGTGGCGCAAAGCTTCATCCGAGGGGGCAGTCATCATGGTGTCCGGCCAATAACCTTGGTCGAGCACCAGCCTCAGGTAGTAGGGGCGGCCGTTGAGCATGAAGCGATCGCGCTGGATGCTGACCGTTCGCATGGCGGTATAAGATTTAACCTCGTCGAGGAGTTTGCCGTCGGCCCACAACTGCACTTGAGCGTTGATTAATGTCGGTTTTTCGGGACTCCACAGCAATTCGTTGCGGTAATCGTCGATACCCGGGTCTGAGAGGGCGATGCGGCGGTGGATTTCGCCGTTGATGACTTCGTAGGTGTCGTTGACCAGCAGCATACAGCCGATCGACAGTTTAACTTTAATCTGGATTCCCGACTGGCGATCGCCCGCGACAAACGCTTCAAAACCGATTTCCCAGCGTTCAAACTGGGGAGTCCAGCGAATGCGCTCGATATAAGTGTGAGGCACCAATTCTACCCAAACTGTCTGCCAAATGCCGGTCGTGCGCGGATACCAAATACTATGTGGCTCTATTTGCCAGTCTTGTTTGCCACGCGGTTGCTCCAAATCTTGCGGGTCGTCCTGGGCCCAGACTGTCACCCGCTGCGGCCCGTTGAGGTTCACAACTGCTGTAATGTCTGCGGTGAAAGGAGTGTGTCCGCCTTCGTGTTCGATGACAAACTGACCGTTCACCCAGACGCGGGCGCGGTAGTCTACGGCCCCAAAGTGGAGGAGAACTCTGCCTTCTGTGTGGGGTACGTCAAATTCGCGTTCATACCAGCAGTTGGCGTGAAAATTCGTGTCGCCGATCCCGCTTTTTGCCGATTCGGGAGCAAACGGCACTTCTATAGTGTGAGTCCACTCAGAAATATCGATCGGCTGCACGCAGTGGCCCGCGTCATCATAAGCAAATCTCCACTGACCATTGAGACAAATCCAGTTGCTCCGGCGCAGTTGGGGGCGCGGATAACCTGTTTTCCGTCCTTGAACTGTCACCTTACTATCAAGAGTTGCAGACTCTTCTATTTCGCAATTTTCTAGTTCTCTACCTAACCAACTCATCGGCACATCTACCCAAAGTTATATTTATAGGTTAGCTACAATTACCACCACTTTGACAAGTTTTTTGCTGATTAATTTGCAAAAGTTCTGCCCATTAAAACAGCCTCATCTGAAGGCTCTCTTGTGCTGAAGTCATTAGTCAGGAGAAGGAACAATAAACCAGGAATAAAAAACCAGGAAGATTTTTCCTATCCCCCCTCTCCCCTCTCCCTCTAGCTAGCAAGACTTGGCAAACCTCCTAACGGTTCAGTTGGCTCACTTTTAAGATAAAATTCTTCCGCAAAGGGCAAACAATGAAAGATTTGCTGTAATCCCGTGAGTTCAAATAGAATTCTAACTTGTTCGCTCATGGCAGAGATCAAAAGGATACATTCGCTGTCTCTAACTAATTTCACGATCGCGACTACAGCCATTAACTCGGAATTTTTCAGGAAATTTATTTTTGAGAAATCCAGCATAAGAATTTTACCACCGCTTTCTATTAGACGCTGTATTTCTTTTTGAAACTGAGCAAATTGAGAATTCTCCAAAACCTCATGAGACAAAACAATTTTAACTAGAACGTTCATTTTTACCTCAATTCTTGTTTGAATTATTAAATAACTTTTGATGAAAAGCGAGTAAGGTGCTCCGGAAGCACCTTACCTTTTTACCAGTAACTCGCAACTTCCAGCTACTTGGTAGAAGATTTGCCGTTGCCGTTGCCGGTGCCATTGCCGTTGTTGACAACAGCGACTTCTAGAGAAGCTGCGGCGGCTGGGCGAGGGGCAACTCCATTGGAGGAGCTGACATTAGAGGCAGAAGCGTTAACATTTTCTACCAATTCAATCACCGGCTTGGTAGTAATTTGTGTGTAGGTTGTCAAAGCTTGAGCGACCACTTGATCCATGTTGTAATACCTGTAAGTCGCCAGCCTTCCCACGAAAGAAACTCCCGGAGTTGCATCAGCCAAAGCCTTATATTTCTTGTAAATTTCGGCATTTTCTGGACGTGGAACCGGGTAGTAAGGGTCTCCCTCAGCTTGGGGATATTCGTAGACAATGCTAGTTTTTAGATGCTCTTGTCCGGTCAGATATTTAAACTCGGTGCAGCGAGTATATAAATGCTCGTTCGGGTAATTTACCACCGGTGCTTCTTGGTGTACAGGTACGTTCAGCGTTTCGTGCTTAAATTCCAAGGAACGGTAAGGCAGTTTGCCGTAGCAATAATTGAAATAGGAATCGACAGGCCCGGTGTAAATCATTTCTCCGTAAGGAATAAAACCCTCAATCTCCCGGTAGTCGGTATTCAGCATCACTTTGATGTTTGGGTGAGAAAGCATCTTTTCAAACATCCGAGTATAGCCGTGCAGGGGCATTGCTTGATAGGTATCGGTAAAATAGCGATCGTCCCGGTTAATCCGAGTGGGAACGCGGGCAATCACTGACTTGTCGAGTTCCGAGGGGTCCATTCCCCACTGTTTGCGGGTGTAGTTGCGGAAGAATTTCTCGTAAAGTTCGCGACCGACTTTGCTGACAACGACATCTTCGGAAGTGCGAATGTAATCTTTTGGTTCTGCCACTTTCGCGAAGAAATCTTCTACTTCAAATGAAGTGAGATTCAGTCCGTAAAGTTTGTTTACGGTGTTGAGATTGATGGGAATTGGCAGCAGTTGACCGTCAACGCTGGCGAGGACGCGGTGTTCGTAGGGCCGCCACTCGGTGAACCGCGAAAGATACTCGAAAACTTGGCGCGAATTGGTGTGAAAAATGTGGGGGCCGTATTTGTGTACGAGGATGCCGTGATTGTCGTAGTGATCGTATGCGTTGCCACCGATGTGGTTGCGGGTATCAATTATCAGGACAGTTTTTCCGGCCTCATTTGCTAGTCTTTCGGCAATGACGCTACCTGCAAATCCGGCTCCGACGATTAAATAGTCAAACATTGAAACACCTCTGATTGTGGGTAAGGGTAAGGGTAAGGAATAATTGGTAATTGGACATAAAGCGAGGAGAGTTGAGTGTTAATTTTTGAATCCGTAAAGTCTAACTGTTTAACTTCAACCTCAACATTCCTAACTTAAAACTTTCATCCTGCCTTCAGCTTTCTGCCTTTTATCATCGATCGCACTTTCTATCAACCCCAGCATTTCACCCCAGGTATTGTCCCAAGAATTGTCTGCTAAAAAGGCGTCTACTTCCCTCAGCCACTTGGTGCGAACATCTGAACTTTCGCTGAGGATTTCTTCAGCACAAGCAACGAATTCTGAAGAATTGCTAGCAATCCGAACCAAGCCGTTTTCTCCGTAAGGCCGCACCACGTCGCGGATAGGAGTAGAAATCACCGGTTTGCCAGCAGCGAGGTATTCTGGAGTTTTCGTGGGACTAATAAACTTAGTCGATTCGTTAATCGCAAAAGGCAGCATGGCGATATCCCATCCGCCAAGATACGCTGGCAATTCTTGATAAGATTTGCCACCAAGATAGTGGATATTTGGCTGAGTTGGCAGAGTGGCCGGATCGATTTTCACCACCGGGCCAATGATGACTAAATGCCAGTCCGGCCTTGCTTGGGCCATGCCCGCTAGGAGTTCGAGATCCATGCGTTCGTCTATGACGCCATAAAATCCCAAACGCGGGTGAGGAATGTCTTTTTGATCTGCAGGTTCTTCTGAAAGATTCCTGGCTGTCGCAAAGTGTTCTTTTTCGATGCTGCTGGGAAAGGGGTGAATGTTTGGGTGCTGGTTCTGTTTGGCTTCGTAAAGGTTGTGTCCCCCGGTAAATACTACGCTGGCGCGCTTTAATAGTTGGTTTTCGTTGGCTTTTAAATCGGGGTGTGCGCCTTTGAATGCTGACAGTTCATCCATGCAATCGTAGACTACAGCTAGCGGCTGTAAGTGGCTTGTGAAACTGACAGCCATTGGTGTGTAATACCAGAGGATGTACTGACTAATTTCCGCCGCTCGAAACAAATCATCTAGCATGGCTTGCTGAGCAGTTTGTGCTGTTGCTTCGCTGATTCCTTCGCTCAGGTGCGGTACTATTACCCAGACTCCGCTTTCGTGGATGCTGACATCAAGCCACCAGTCTGTAGCCACGCTAAACACAGGTTCTTCTACAAAAAATACGCGACGAGTTTTGGCACAGCGACTCAAGAGATGTTGCGGACGCTGATAGACAAAATTCCACCGCAGATGAGAGAGGCAAACTAAATCTGGTGTATCTACAGCCTCAGTTGTTGATAAGTTGGCGCGCAATGCGGGCGACGCAGCGAATTGAGAGGGCGATTTGGCTGGATCTATAGAGGTAAATCGGATCTCCCATGCTCGCTCTTTATTGCTATAATTATTGTTTACTGAGTTTTGTGGGGGCGACATATTAGCCTCTGGAATTTGTCAAGGAAAATTTGTCCGTTAAAAGTTGTCAATAGAATATATTTCTCAGCAGTGCCTTACTGAAAGTCGCAAGCATAAATCTGAGAAGTTTTATTGACGAGCAAGCGCCGCATTTAGTGAGCCAAACAAAGAGACTGTTTAGCTGCGGAAAAAACAGGCTTATCTGCTTTTTTCAAAATTGAAACAAAATTGAAACTTAGAGATAAGTTAATATTGTTAGACTTGCCATTGTTGTTAAATGTAACCCAGTTTTTCGGTCTTAACTTCTATCTGAAGGATGACTTTTATCTCAGGAGACACCTAGCTTGCACGCTGGGTTCAAAAGCCGTTAAAATGCCGATCGACCTTGTAAAATGACTCTTAACTGGCAGCTACGGGGTGAAAAAAGAGCGAGTTTTATTGCTTTATTTGGAGATGATAGAAAATTTGCCATCAAGTCTATGTTGCTTTTTGATTTGACAAACCTTGCTTTTTTTTAACTCATCCGATAGCTAATTTGGTAAATTTGTATCTTAATATACCAAAGGACGCCAGAGATTTCTAACTTCCGATAGATTAACAATTAACACTTTATGCAGTGGGGTTAAACGGACACAATATCACCTATCTCAACAATATCAAAGAAAACAGGTAACCGCAAGGATAAACCTAAGATTTTACGCGAGTCTGTGGCAAGAAACCAAGGTGACGACATTTACGCTGTGGGTGTCAGTTTAACCTCGCCCCCACAGCACAAATGCCAATCATCCCTCTAAGGGCGGGTTCGCCGCTATCTGACATCAAACGCAAAATATCAACGTAAACCCGCGGCTAGAAAATAGCAGCAACTTTACAGTCGGCGGCTGTCAATCTTGGCGATTCCACCTCCAAAGGCAAAATCTTGCACCGTCGAACTCTTTAAGAAATCGTGAGGAAAACCCAATTCAATTGCACTTACTTTGTCTAACTGCTGCATTTGTTCGGGAGTTAATTTAAACTCCAAACAAGCGAGATTTTCCTGAAGTTGTGAGAGTTTACGCGAACCTACAATCGGAATAACTTCGACTGGCTGTTGGATCAGCCAATTTAGGGCTACTTGAGAAGCAGGTTTGCCAATTTCGGATGCTATTTTGCTAACTTCGTCAGCAATTTTTAGGTCTCGCTCGTTAATTTTTCCCGATTCAGGTGAATTCAGCCGTTTAGCTTCGCTGGCTGTTTCTGAAGTGTTGTATTTTCCTGTCAGCAAACCGGCGGCTAAAGGGCTCCAAGCGGTGACGCCAATATCAAAGGCTTTTGCCATAGGGATCAAGTCCCGTTCTGGAGTTCGCTCTTTTAAAGAATACTCGATTTGCAAGCCGATAAATGGTGTCCAGCCGCGCAGATTGGCGATCGTATTTGCTTGAGAAATAATCCAAGCCGGCGTATCCGAAATGCCGATATAGAGAACTTTGCCGGCGCGTATCAAATCGTCAAAAGCGCGCATCACTTCTTCGACTGGTGTAGTAAAATCCCAAGCGTGCAGCCACAGCAAATCTATGTATTCAACTTGCAATCGCTTCAAACTTGCTTCTACTGCTTGCACCATATTTTTGCGGTGGTTGCCGAAACCGTTGATTTCGCCATTCTTCATGTTGAGGCTATACTTAGTGGCAACTACCCATTTTTCGCGATCGCCTGCGATGAACTCACCGACATATTTTTCGCTAGTACCGTTGGTGTAGAGATTCGCGGTATCAATGAAATTGCCGCCCGCTTCTGCAAAGGCGTCGAACATTTTCCGGCTTTCGTCGTAGGAGCTCCCCCAACCCCAATCTTCCCCAAAAGTCATGGTTCCTAGGCAGATTTCGGAAACGCGAAGTCCGCTGTGACCTAGTAGTTTGTATCTCATGTCACCCTTCCGCTAGTTAATGGTTGTTAACAGTTTAGATCGGGATTTCGCAAACTGTTGCTATCAGTCGGGGTGTTGGGTTTTACTGGGCCTTAGCGCTGTGCTGAAGGTTGAATGTTTTGCCAAGTTAATCAGAATGTCGTAGCAGGGGCGATGCAGTCTCCCCCCTGCGTTTAGTTTAAAAAGCGTGCAGGGGCGATCGTCTTACTAATGTATTTAGGATTACATAAGTACATTAAAATACAGTAAAATAGCCAAAAGAATATCTACCTTTAGATAGGTATCTTAGGAAATGAGTTAAATAAAAAAATGTTATCTTAAATAATTAGAAAACCAGACAGAACTAGAGAAAAAATTAATGTAGCTAAATTAACTTTTTAGCGTTATAGTGATTTATAGATTACAAAAACTAGGTGACTCACTTGGCTGATATCGTTGATACCGCCGTTTCGGCTGGATCTTTTACAACCCTAGTTGCTGCTGTCAAAGCTGCTGGTTTAGTAGATACTCTCAAAGGCGCTGGCCCCTTCACAGTTTTTGCGCCTACTGACGAAGCTTTTGCTAAGCTTCCCGCAGGTACTGTAGAAGCACTGCTTAAGGATATTCCTAAGCTCACAAAAATCTTGACTTATCATGTCGTTTCCGGCAAAGTTATGGCCGCTGATGTGGTCAAGCTGAAATCTGCCAAGACAGTTGAAGGTTCAGAAGTGAAAATTGATGCTTCCAATGGCGTCAAAATCAATGATTCTACCGTTACAACAGCCGATGTGGCTGCTGATAATGGCGTCATCCACATTATTGATTCAGTCTTGCTTCCTGCGTAAGCACAGATTTAGATAGAGCAATACTATCTTGAGGGCGGTGGCTGTTGTTAGCCACCGCCCTGTTTTAATTGATAGTTGAGATTTAAATATTTTACGCAGCTCGATAATTAAAACTATAGCTTTTTTATCTTTCTAAGCGGAGAAAAATTGGAAATCAGCATCATCTTCAATTACAGGAATGACTCCCGGAAACCGATTAATAAGAGTAATTAAGCGATGGAAGCCCACAGAAAGCTCAGGAAGAAGAAATACTTTGAGCCAAAATTGCATTAATTTAGAAGCCACTCTCCTGTTGTACAATTAAACGTAGATTGTTTAGCAAATTTTTACACCCCCTCTTTAAAATCCCGAAAAAATTCTTTGACGTTGATTGGAAAAAGCGTAACTTTATATATAGGTCGCGATCCAATGTATCAATACTTATTTCGTTACCTGTAGTTTGAGCTATCTTAAACTCGATTTAAACCCTGCCACATACTCATTAAACCAAGTCTTAATATACAAAAAATTACCTTGAATTTAAGTTTTGACTTTAAGTTTTATGGTTTTAATAATAAATTAGTTGAACACATTACTCAAGCCAACAATTCACTGACGGCTACGCTAAAACCTGCAAGCACACTTTGAGTGTTAACCACTTCATCCGCATTAAACAACCGCCAGTGTTGCCCTGCATTCACAAATACTAATCTCGCTTCAGGAAATAGCAACCAAACTTCTAAACATCCCGATTCCAAATATTCCTGAGCTTTGGCAAATAACTCTTCGCCGCTATCTTCCGGGGAAGCAACTTCCGCTATCAAAGGAAAACTTTGGGAAAATGCTGTAAAATTGCCTGATTCTGGCAGCAGTTCAGGAGTAATATAAGCAACATCGGGACGGCGGCCCCGCTTGCTAGTGCGGCAAAGGATTTCTGTAAGCACTTCTCCTCCCTGTCCGCTGGAGTCTTTATAATTTCCCCAGAAAGGGGCTAATTTAGATTGAGCTAGACTGTGCTTGAATGTCATTCCTGTTTTCTCCACTAAGTTGCCGTCAACCCATTCCATTCTATAAGCAGGTTTGACTAAAAAATCTTCAAGAGATATGACTTTCTTAGGCTCAGATTCGTGGGAGATTTCTGGTGTATTTTCTAATTGAGGATGTGATTCTAACTCTGAGTTGTTGTCTGCATTTTGGGGTATAATTATAGTAGCTGTCATGCTCGAAACCTCTGTTTAACTATTATAAGTTTACAAGCGATCGCTCTCGATCGCATTTAATGACAAGATTGAAATTGGTAGATTTGGTCTTTTCAACTTAGCCCGACAATTTATATATCATAGCAATTCAGAAAGGTGACTTTCATGATTCTCTCAAACCGTTTTTCTGAAGCCCTCACCTATGCAGCGGAATTGCACGCTACCCAACTTCGCAAAGGTTCCGGCGTTCCCTACATTGCCCATTTGTTGGACACTGCTAGTATAGCTTTAGAATATGGGGCAAATGAAGATGAGGCGATCGCGGCTTTGCTTCACGATGCGATCGAAGATCGAGGCGGCGCCACCACCCGCGAAGCCATCCGCCGCCGCTTTGGGGATACTGTCACAGCGATTGTAGACGGCTGTACCGAAAGTGACGAGACGCCGAAACCCCCTTGGCGTCAGCGAAAACAAGCCTATATCGATCGCATTTCTACAGCTTCTGGCTCAGTGAGATTAGTCTCGGCTGCTGATAAACTTTATAATGTTCGATCGATCCTGAAAGATTACCGTCAATTGGGTGACGTTGTTTGGGAACCCTTCAAAGGTGGCAAAGACGGTTCTCTCTGGTATTATCGTTCTTTAGTAGAAGCATTCCGCCAAGCTGAGTTAACGCCTATAGTTGAAGAATTAGATCGCACAGTTTTAGAATGAGAACAGTTTTCTGAAGGCTGAAGACTGAAGGTAAAAATCACTAATTATCAATTATCAATTACAGTCACAAAATGGCAAATGTTCGCTTAGAAAATATTACCCGACGCTACCAAAACGTCACCGCGATCGAAAACATCAGCTTCAAAATCCCGGACGGGGAATTTTGGGTATTAGTCGGGCCATCCGGCTGCGGGAAATCCACAATTATGCGGACAATTGCAGGTTTAGAAACCGCAACTTCCGGCAATCTTTACATAGGAGATAATTTAGTTAACAACATTCCTGCTAGACAGCGGGATGTAGCAATGGTGTTTCAAAATTACGCACTTTATCCGCACATGACTGTCGCAGAAAACTTGGCATTTGGATTGCGGATGCGGAATGTTGACCCGAATAAAATTCAAGAACGAATCGAAACAGTAGCCCGATCACTCTCGATCGACCACCTTCTCAAGCGTAAGCCCAAACAGCTATCAGGCGGGCAGCAGCAGCGTGTAGCACTCGGAAGGGCGATCGCCCGCGAACCGAAAGTATTTCTTTTAGATGAACCGCTTTCTAACCTTGATGCTCAACTGCGAGATGACACTAGAGCAGAACTCAAACAACTGCATCAACGGCTGGGAATTACCACAATTTACGTCACCCACGACCAAGTGGAAGCGATGACTTTAGCTGATAAGATTGTCGTCTTAAATGGGGGAAAAATTCAACAAATTGGAGACCCGCAAAGCATTTATGCCAAACCAGCTAACCGCATGGTTGCCACATTTTTAGGCAATCCCGCCATGAACATTTTGCCTGTAATATATACTAACGAATCCTTTCAAATAGGAAATCAACATTTACCCTGTCCGCCCTCGATTCAGAAAAAATTGCACGCGAGAGAAGGACAAGGGTTTGATTTGGGCATCCGTCCAGAAAATATAGAAATCTTTACGCAACAAACCGCAGAAGAAGATGATTTAAAAACCGATGTTTGGGCATTAGAAAAAGTCCCTCTTGATCTAGAAGTAAAAGTAGTGGAACCTCTGGGGCGAGAAACTTTAATTCGGGCGAGTTTGCCGTTATTGAGCGCTGAAACTACTGTACAGTTACAAATACCTGCGAGTGTTCGCTTGCGATCGGGCGATCGACTGACGGTACAGCTTGACTTCGATCGACTATTTATATTTGACCCATCCACAGGTGAGGCGCTGTATCCTTAACTGGATGGAACAGGACTTACCCACGGGGGCCGAGCAACCAGCTTTTTTTAGTCACACTGCCTAAGTCCTGTTTAATCTGAAATATCAAATAGACTGAGCCTTCCAGTGGGAAAGTCTCGATTGGCAGTTACAAAAGTTTACACTTGACATTTATTAATTTCCGAAGTAATGATACGATTAGTATTGGCACAATGGCAAAACGTCCCCAAAAGCTGATATTTCCTGACTCGGGGCGATCGCTACCCAGAAGGCAAGTATCTTCTCCCTAAGAAGCGGCTTTACGCCCCGACTTGGGAGCAACTAGCGAAGCAAAAACTCAGAAAAACGTTCTAGCGGCATTTTTAGATGAATCCCGACAACCTGCCTCAAATGCTGCAAACAGGATTTCACCTAACTTTAGGTGCAACTTCCTTTTTAATTGAGACATTGCAAGATCCTCTGAAGCGGGAAGAAAATCTTGACAAACTGAAGTCAGATTTTGGCCAGCTAGCCGATGAGCTGCTGGAAAAAGGAGAAGCGACTGAGCGAGAAGCCCGGAATTTTGTAGATACTATTTTCTCTCAACCGGGCGATCGGGAGAATGCAGACAGTGAGCCTGTCTCGTCCAAGCAATCAGATGCAGCGACTGATGCTCCTCCCGATTCGGTTGTACAGCCTAACGTAAAGCTAGAGATTCAAGAATTAACTGCACACATGGCAGCGCTGAGGGCCGAGTTGGAAAATTTGCGCGCCGAAAATTCCCAGTATTAAAGAATCAAGAGTCTTTAACACAGCCGGAGTTTACTTGCCAACTTAATTTAATAGAACCCAACTTTAGTCATTGTCCCATTTTTCAGAACCGATCAGGTCGGCGATGCGATCGCGCAGCAAGAAGTCGCATTTTTCTAATTCGCACTCTACACAAGCCCATTCCCGAGGAGGAATGAATTGGCACAGGGTGTAGATCGGCTGTTGGCGGCTGAGAACACCCTCATGCACGAGCTGACGCGCTTCATCTTGGATCACATCTAAAGAGTATTGGATTTGGGGAATAGTGGAGTGAATCATAATGCGCCCTCAATGTTTTACTAAAAAATTTTATGGCCCTGGTAATAATATAGTCCAAACTTACGAATATGGAAGTTAAATTTTGTCCGTATCCAGCTATACAATTCACTGCTGTAAATAAAAATAAATTATACGAATCATCAGTAAGTGATGGGATCTGTCTTAGGATATTGATAAAAAGCGCATTTTCCTGACTAGCAAGCGGATCGGCAGGAAAGCTCAATTCAGAACTAAGGAACCCGCATCGGATTCCCGGTTTCTGGATGCTTTGCCACAAACGGCAACATTTCTTGCGAGAAACCGGGTTGATGAATTTAAGTCTTGACCGAAACAGCAAAGGAAAGATTTAGGAGTCCGGCAACTCAAGCATTAGCAGTTCCGTCAATGCCGAAGAGCACTTCTAGAACGAGAGATTGCGCTGCCGGCATTTGCCCAAAACAAAATACATAAGGAATACTCGGAGGCAAGTGTGGCAAAAATTGCTCTAAAACGTAGGGACTGCCGTAAATTAACACAGCTTGCAGTTCTCCCGTTTTTAATAATTTCTTAAACCAATCTTGAGCTGCTTGGGTCAAACCAGCACTGCCTCGGAAGCAATTGCCGCGAATGAAAATTTGCAGCAGTGTCGGAGAAAAATACTCTGCACTTGTATTTTCAGCGATCGCAACTGTGCGATCGTCAATTAGTTGCAATTCGTAACCAAACTGTTCGGGAAGGGCGATAGCCGGAGTGTGGTTGCCCAAAAACTCGCACCCCAAAACATCATCTACAACAATCAAATTCCGCAAAAGCTGGTTTTCTGGGGGTTGTGCAACCTGCAAAGGTAGATTGCCGCCAAATTTCAAAGAATCTCGCAAAATATCGGCAGCAGTTGCCCTTGCCTGGGGATTTGCCAGCAAACTTAAGTCGATCGACTCCATGGATTGTAAATTCTTGCTCCCCCCCTTAGCAAGAGGAGGTTGGAGGGGGTCAGAAATCAACATACCCACCTTTATTTTCGCTTTCCAAATACGCTTGACAGATTCCTTGATTTGTGATATAGAAAGCCGCCCTTGAGTGACAGCTTCGCAGACAGCGAGAATCGCCCCTTCCGGGTCAAGCGGCATCAGCAAAACATCCGCACCAGCCTCAGCAGCCAAAACAGCAGCTTCATTAGCGCCGTATTTATTGGCGATCGCACCCATCACCAAAGCATCCGTCACAATCAAACCTTCAAATCCCAACTCTTCTCGCAGCTTTCCGATCAAAATTTTGCGAGAAAGAGTAGCAGGAAAATCCGCATCCCAAGCCGGAATAAGCAAGTGAGCACTCATCACAGCATCGACCCCAGCAGCCATCGCCTCGACAAAAGAAGGTAACTCAACCTGGGCTAATCTCGCTGGCGAATGTGGCAAAACCGGCAATTCCAAGTGAGAATCAACCGCCGTGTCGCCGTGGCCGGGAAAATGCTTAGCTGTGGTCAAAACCGGGTGTTCACCTGCGCCTCGAATAAAAGCAGCGGCTAATTTCCCGACAATTTCCGGTGTCTCGCCAAAAGCGCGGACATTAATCACAGGATTGTCGGGATTGTTGTTAACATCAACCACCGGTGCGAGAATCCAATTTAGACCGATCGCCCTAGCTTCGATCGCAGTAACAGCGCCCATTTGTTCAGCATATCGATCGGCTTTACCTGCATCGTGTCGCGCCACTTCAGCAATCGCCATCGGCGGCCCGAACCAAGTCGCCCCTGCGAACCGCTGGCCGACACCTTCCTCAATATCAGCCGCCAGCAGTAGCGGAAACTTGGCCCAAGACTGCAATTGGTGCGATCGAACTGCCAACTCCGCAGCACTTCCCCCGACCAAAATCACCCCGCCGACGCCCAACTTTTCCAGATAATAGCGGAGTTTGCTAGCAGTTGGTTCCCATTCGGGATAGCGAATTTGGTGGTCGAACAAGCAGCCAGAAGCGCGCACCACGAACATCTGGGCCACCAGTTCTGGTAAGGAAAGATTGTCAATCATGGGAAATTAGGAATTGTGGACTGTTGACTGTGGACTGTTGACTGTGGACTGTTGACAGGAAAGCTGTTGACTACCTTCAGACACTAATCCTCGTCTGCTTCTAAATCATCATCATCATCATCATTTTCATTGCCTTCGGCCAATTCTTCGTCATCAAACATACCTGGTTTGCGATCGGCAGAAAGCTGATTCAGCAGTATCAACATTTTATCGCCCCGTTCCAAAGAACGGTCTTCGAGAAAAATCACTTCCGGCGTCCGGCGCAGTTGCAATCGTTGGCCCAACTGACTGCGGACGTAGCTAGTAGCAGATTTCAAACCCTCCATAGTCTCTGCCTTCGCCTCATCAGTACCGTAGATGCTGACAAAAATTTTTGTATGCTGAAGGTCTCCCGAAACAATTACATCGGTAACGCTAACCATACCGGCACCTACCCGGTCGTCCTTGATTCCATTCAGCAACATCAGGCTGACTTCCCGTTTAATCATTGAAGCTACACGCTCAATGCGACGACTTGTAGCCATAACACCTACTCCTCTAGTTTCCTAATCAGCCATTTTCATCCCGATTGACAATTGTAGCGCGATCGGTCAGGGGTGTTACGGGCGATCGTCCGAGTTAGGGGTGAGATACAGCTTAGAGGAAAAAAATGTTTGATTGCCTATAGGTGAATATATAGCTAATATAGAGAGGTACAGTGAAAGACAGCTTATAGGAAAAAAAATGTTTGATTGGATTGTCAAAACCGTAGCCGATGCTTCAGGGGTAACTAACCAGCTAAAAATAGCTGAATGGGCAAGATTGAACAGAACAAACCCTTTCGATATGGGAGCCAAAAACTACCAACGATGTATTCATGACTTAGGGTTAGGTGGAAAATATTATGAACTTGAATATAACGAAGATGGAACCCTAAAATATCAATAATTTTGCCGATAATTCCCTTAATTACGCTTCATAGTTCTCCATTTTATTATCATCCCTAATTAATCAATCAAACAGAAACATTCCTTTATCGCCGTGTTTTTTTAGGAACAAAAATTATGGAAAAAGAATTTACAATCGGTCAAAAAGTCCGAGTTGTGGCGATGCCGCCTTACGTCAAAACTGCCGAACCGATGCCGATGCTGCGGCCTGCGAATTTAATTGCTATCGGCGCTGAAGGCGTGGTGATCGATCGGCGTCCCGGCAATTATTGGGGAATTCGTTTTGAAAAAGGTGCTTTTCTGTTAGACAGCCAGTACATTGAATCAGCGGAAACAATTGTAGAAGGTAATGGGTAATGGAAAAGGGGGAATGGGGAAGTGAGATCGCAACTTAACATCTCTTTTTTCCTTATTCCCTCAACATCCCTTCCTTAAATCCGTTAAATCTCATATGTTGCACCATTCTCCATTACGCCTTTTATGAACAGGCAAGATGCCTGTTGCTGACAATGGTGCACGATATCGGTTAAATCCCATTGTTTGCTCGTTGCCGAACTTCCTTCTTCAACAAGCTAGCTTAGCCTCAAAAGCCAAAGAATTAACAGGAAACTCCCCCAAAAATTCCTCTAAAATAGGAGAGGTGAAGTTACAAGGTTGAGGCTTGCCCAAATGATAACCTTGAGCGTAATCTACCCCAAGTTCATTGAGTTTATCCATAATTGTTTGATTTTCAACATACTCGGCAATAGTTTTAATTCCCATAACGTGAGCGATTTTGGTAATAGCTTCCACCATTGCGACATCAATAGGATTATCGACAATATGCTTAATAAAATTGCCGTCTATTTTGAGATAATCAACTGGCAAGCTTTTCAGGTAAGCAAAGGAAGACATCCCGCTGCCGAAGTCGTCCAAGGCAAACTGGCAGCCTAGTTCCTTAAGTTGCCAAATCAAGCTGGCGGCCTTACTGAGATTACCAATGGCAACGGTTTCGGTAATTTCAAAACAAATTATTTGTGGCGGTATTTGATGGATAGAAAACTGTTCTTGAATAAACTCGATAAACTTTTCTTCGTTGAGGCTGTCCCCAGAAAGGTTGATTGAATAAAGGTTGGGATATTTGCCAAATGACGATTGCAGATCAGAAAGAGAGCAAGCAGGGAAGGTAACTATTTTATCGCTGCCTACCCCGGGGTTTTGGACTAACAAATTTGCCGTGAAAATTTTAGATAAATTGCTAAATAAAGTGCGAATTACCCAGCGGTCGATCGCGTGCATCAAGTTGTAGCGTTCGGCCGCCGGAATAAACGCCATCGGCGACACCAACTCACCAGTTTCCAACTGGAGGCGCAGGAGGATTTCGCAGTGGGTTCCGGTGGTTGGAGAGTTGAGCAAAGGTACGATCGGCTGAGAGTACAAGCAAAACCGATTCTCTTCTAAAGCTTGATGAATTTGCACCACCCACTCGGTTTCGCCATGCTGTTTGATTAATTCTTGATCGCCGGCTTGATAAACCTGTACCCGGTTGCGACCTTTATTTTTAGCAGCGTAGCAGGCCATATCGACCGCGCTCAAAATCGCAGATGTCGAGGCTGTTTTGGGATTGATTGCTACCAAACCGATACTGACGCCGATCGAAAAAGTTTTGTCCTGCCACGCAAAGCGGAATGTCTGAATGCTTCGCAGCAGCGTTTCAGCAACGTTTAATCCTCGTTCGACGGGACAGTGGTACAGGAGTACGGCAAATTCATCGCCACCCAGACGTGCCAAAATATCTGTTTTGCGGATATTGCTTTTAAATAGCTGGCTGACTTGGCGCAGCAGTTCGTCCCCAGCAGCATGACCGCAGGTGTCGTTAACTATTTTGAAGCGATCGAGATCCAGGTAAAGCATCACGTGTTCTTGCCCGTAACCTTGAGCGCCGTGTAGGGCGTGCTCTAGCTGGTACTCAAATTCCCGGCGGTTGACTAATTGCGTCAGGGGGTCATGAGTTGCCTGCCAGGTGAGTTGCCGCGCTTGAGTTCGCACTTGCGTGACATCTCGAAACACAACGACGGCCCCGACAATTTCGCCGCTGCTAGCGTGGATGGGGGCGACGCAGTGGTCGATCGCAAATTCGGTGTTGTTGCGGTCAATCAGCAAGCTGTTGTGTCCTTGGTCAACAATCCGACCTTCGCACAAAGCGATTTCGGCGATATTTTCGGTCGGCCGCCTGGTAGTTTCGTCAACTATTCTCAGCACGCTGGCGAGGGGCAAACCCTTAGCTTCCGAGGTAGACCAACCCGTGAGTTGTTCGGCAACTGGATTAAGTGTGGAAATGCAGCCGTCGGCGTCAGTAGTGATTACGCCATCGCCGATCGATTGTAGTGTTACCTGAGCGAGTTCTTTTTCTTCAAAAAATGCTTGTTCCATGCGCTTGCGATCGGTAATATCTCGCTGCACCGACACCCAGTGGGTAACGTTCCCGGAGGTGTCGGCAATGGGTACGCTGTTGAGTTCCACCCAATATGTTGAACCGTCTTTGCGGTAGTTAATCAATTCTAGGCGTAGGGGTTCTTGGCGAGAGAAAGTACGGCGAATTTTATCGACTTGGGTGGGGTCGCTTTCTGGGCCGCGCAAGCAACTGGGGGTTTGTCCGATGATTTCTTCGGGTAGGTAGCCCGTCATTTGGGTAAAAGCTTCGTTGGCATAGATGATGGTGGGGTCGGAGATATCGCTGTCTCCTGCATCCATAATCACGATTGCGTCGTTAGCGTTCACTACAGCAGATTCTAAAAGGTGGAGTCTGGCCTCGGCCCTAACGCGGGTAGCAATTTCGCTTTCTAGTCTGGCGTTAGTCAAGCTGAGGGATGCGATCGCTTTTTCCAATTCCCTAGTTCTTTCTGTCACTGAATCGTGCAGAACATCGATCGCCCCGGACATTTCCATCGGGTCAAGTACGCGCAGTATGTTGGTTTGAGTAACTATTCCCAGGAGTTCTCCCTGTTCTCCCGTTACTACCAACCTGCGGACTAAACGCTCGTGCATTTCCTGATGAGCTACCCACAGCGAGTCTTCTTGCTTGAGGCTAAATAAGGGGGTACTCATCACAGTTTGGGCGATCGTTTTCGACAAATCTATATCTAAAGCTTGAAATTCTACAATATCCCGTTCTGTGACTATACCTACTGGAATGGGGAACGGTAAATTAATCGATAATTCTGTTGATTCGGTAATTACTACGCAGCTAACGCGGTGCTGCGCCATCAACTCGGCTAAACTCCTAACTGACGCGGAGCGAGGTGCTTGAATGACTTGTGCGGTCATTACTTCTTTCACCCGGCGCATTTTTAAGATATTTGCCGGTTTCAGCATGGCTTGGCGAATGCTTTCCGGGGTAATTACTCCTAAGAGTTGACCTTCACTATCCAATATTGGTAAATGCTTAGTTCTTCGTTGCCCCAGCAGAATTAGGGCGCTGAAAATATCTTGAGTCTCGGATTTTGTCAGAGTTGCTGCAGGCTGCTTCATCACTTCTGCGATGGTGACACCTTTTAAGTTTTTGCCCGAGGCAATCAAATCGACAAGATCCCTTTCGGTGAAAATTCCTTGCAATTGAGAATGTGAACCAGAGTGCGAGGATAATTTTTCTAGGGATTTTTCCACGACAAAGACGCAGATACCTGTCGCGTCTCTGAATGCACTTGAGGTGGGGGAATTTGCGATGTCTGTTAGTGGCTGATAGATATCGGTTGGTGGAATGGCTGCGTTTAGAGAGCAACTTCCGCGCCGTTGGCCCATCAGGGTAATTACTTCTGCTAGTGGGGTATCGGGGGCAACGGTCAAGGGGTAGCGGTCTATTACTTGAGCTAACGTTGGCAGATACTTGGAGGAATCGTTTTTGAGCATATTTAATTGAGTTTTGCGATCGCGTGGAATTTGCGACATTCCAAAAAAGTGCTGCTTTCCAAGCACTAGGTGGATTTTTACGGGGCTGCTGAGACCTAATTAAAATTTATTGTTAAAAATGCAGCCGAGCTTGGGCTGGGGATCAAGCCAGTCACTGCTTTTCCTCTACCTATAAAGTTATAAGCTTATCTTTATTTTAAATTAATTTTTCAGTCTCGTGACACTTTTATTAAAAACACAGTATTTTATGTGAACTTTTTGCGATAGGATTATCCCTAAAATCCTCCCTCGTATTGAGAATTATCTCCATCTTCAGAAAGACGCATCGGTTGGCTATATTAACTAACCTAGAAGAGGTTACTACAAAAGTGCACTGTATGAAGTTCGGCAGTGTTAAGTTTTGCGAAATTATGTTTTGCTAGCTGGTCGAAACCATCTAGGTGTTGTTGAGAGCAATCGGTATCACAGCCCATCTGTGAATTAGATCGCAACTTGCGAAAACAACCGTGGTAAGATTGTAGATATCAACACAAGAAGTTAAATACAGAGTCTGGTGAGGAAAAAAGGATTATGAAACGCAATCTATTAGCCGCTACTTTTTTAATTACTCCCCTACTGTTGGCTGGGCCGGCTCGCGCTGAAAATCCCGTTCACGTCAAACAGTTACTGTCAACTGGGCAATGTTTTAAGTGCGACTTATCAGGAGCAGATTTAACGGGAGCCCATTTAATTGGTGCTGATTTGAGAGAAGCAAATTTACGAGGAGCAAACCTATATAAGGCCAACCTCGAAGGTGCTGACCTAACGGGTGCTAACTTGACGGGTGCTAACTTAACCGCAGTTTTCCTGACTAATGCCAGTTTAAATGACGCAGACCTCGATCGGGCGAATCTGACTGCAGCCATCATTAACACCGCTGACGTATCCGGCGCATCAATGGAAGATATGACCATAACTGATGCCAAAATCTACAATACCCAAATCGGCGTCGGCGGTAGCTACGACCAGTGAACTCAGTAAAAGAATGAAAACTGCCAATTTTCAGTTTAAAACCCGGTTTTTCCCCAAAAACCGGGTTTTTAGTTTTTGTGTAGGGTGGCCAGGAACCTCGCATTTTCTCTCGTCTTTCAAACGAACCGTCTGACGCACCCTACTAAGAAGTAGGACACAATTAATTACACAAAACTATCGGCTACAAGTTTTGTTTAGTAAAAAATTAGCCAAAAATCAGTGGGTAATTAATTCTGTCTAATCATTTACTAGCCCTAAAAACCCAAATCAACCGCAATGCGGTGCGCGCAAGCAAACCCAGAAAACGCCACCGCATTTAAACCCTGTCCGGGAAACGTACTGTCACCCACACAATACAAACCAGGCATAGAAGTTCGATTAAACGGCATTCCCAGCAAACCCATTAACTTTTGTCGCGGAATCGGCCCGTAAGTTCCGTCTTCGCGCCCCAAAAAGCGCCGGTGAGAACGCGCTGTCCCCACTTCCATATAATCCAAACCGGCATCTAAACCGGGGAAAATCTTTTCTAATCTTTCAATAATTCTCCCTGCAGCCTCTTCTTTTTTATCCTCATATTCCTGCTGCGAAAGTCCTTCCCACTGTTCTATCCAACTCGAAGTAAAAGCGTGAACTATGTGATATCCTGCAGGAGCTAAATCTGCGTCAAGCACGGTTGGAATTGACACCAAAACAGTTCCCTCTGGCGCTTCCATTTTATCCCACTCTTCTAACAAAATGTGGTGGCAGGCGCTACCAGCAGGGATTACGCTTGCTTCTACTCCCAAATGCAAACTCAAGAAACTGGGGGCTTTTTGATAGCGCTGCTGCCATTTCTTCTCGCTAGCGGGCATCTCTTCGGCAGACAGCAATTTCTCAAAAGTATCCCAGCGCGTGGCGTTAGAAACAATCCGCTTTGCCCGGTAAACTTCGCCGGTGGCTAACTCGACTCCGACAGCGCGGCCGTTTTCTGTAATAATTTTTTTTGCTTTAGCTTTGTATTGAATTTTCCCGCCGCATTTTTCTAATCCTTCTACTAATTTTTGGGCGATTTGACCGACTCCGCCTTTGGGATAGTTGATGCCACCGTAATGTCTGTCGGAAAATACCATTCCGGCGTTAATCATTGGCGTCAAGTCTGCAGGTACTACAGACCAGTAGTAGCATTCCATGTCGATAAATTTCAGCAAAGTAGGATCTTTTATGTAGCGCCGCGCAATGTCGCCAGTATTTTGAGGCAGATATTTTACTAATCCCAAACAGGCTAAAGGATTCTGAAAAAAGACTCGGACGAGATATCCGGGTTCTTCTAGAGATAGCAATTCCATCCCGTTGAGGCAGTTGAAGACGTTCCAGCATTCACCGTAAAATTTGTGGATTCCTTCGCGTTCGTGAGGGAACCTGTCTGTTAATTCTTGCAAGTATTTATCATAAGCCTGGGGAACTTCAAGTTCTAAGCCGCTGGGTAAGTGATAGTGAAGCTGTACGGGGTCGGGAATCGTTTCTAGGGTGACGTTGACTGCTTTCAGGGCGCGGGTGAGGAGGTTGGTGGTGCCGCGCTGTCCGAACCCAAAAATCATGGAGGCCCCGACATCAAATCTGTAGCCTTCTCTATCGAAATATCCAGCGCTACCCCCCGGAATTGTATAGCTTTCGAGCACTAAAACTTTGGCTTTCTTAGCGGCTAGCTGGGTGGCGGTCACGAGTCCGCCAATGCCGGAACCGATGACAATTACATCAAAGTCTTGCTGTGTAGGGCGGGAGTTGGGAGAAAATAACTGGGATTGGGTAGGAGCTGACATTCGGTTAAAAATCTTAATATTTCTATGATTTTACAGTCGATCGCTCCCGAAGCAAGAAGTTCGGCAACGGATTATGTAGCGGATGTAAGGGATGCCAGGGAGACCGAAGTTCGGCAATGCCCCATGCCCAATATCCAATGCCTGATGCCCGATGCCCCTGCTTTCCAAAAAAAAATGCGGGAACAGTCTACCATTGCCGACTGCCCCCGTCTGCCGATCCTTTGAGAGGAGAACACTAAAAATCACTATAAGCTTATTGCTAATTTATGTCAATACTATTAGAAAAATATTTCAATAAGCTGATGGAGGTCGATCGGCGAATGGGTTCTAACTCAATCTCTGGCTTGTATGCGCCCTCAAGGATGTGATAAGTTGCACAGAGCGATCGCTGGCTCGATCGTTGGCGAAGCGCTCGAAGAAGATTGATCGCACCGCATAAAATCCCTCAAACCTAGCAATCTCCCCAATTTCCTAATGTCCCTGCAACTGCGCGTTTACGTTCCTCCACATCCGTTAATTAAACACTGGCTGGCTGTTGCCCGCGACGCCGCCACCCCATCGGTACTTTTTCGTTCTGCGATGACAGAATTGGGAAGGTGGCTGGCTTACGAGGCGATTAGAGAATGGCTCCCGACAGTGGAAACCACAGTGCAGACACCTTTGGCAGAATGTCCGGCGGCTTTTATCAACCCGGAAGCTCCGTTAGTTGTGGTACCGATTTTGCGGGCGGGTTTGGCACTGCTCGAAGGAATTCAGACGGTTGTACCGCTGGCTTCGGTTTACCACCTCGGCATGGCAAGAAATGAGGAGACGCTGCAACCGACTTGTTATTTGAATAAATTGCCGGCGCAGTTTAACCCGGCAACGCGGGTGATAATTAGCGAGCCGATGCTAGCGACTGGCGGGACGATTATAGCGACAATGCAGGAATTGACGAAGCGGGGAATTGACCCAAGCTTGATTCGGATTATCTCTGTGGTGGCTGCTCCTCCGGCTTTGAAGAGGCTGAGTGCAGAGTACCCGAGTTTGATGATTTACACGGCAACGATCGACGAAATAGTCAATGAACAGGGCTTTATTGTACCTGGTTTGGGAGATGCGGGCGATCGAACTTACGGCACATAAACCAGTCAGTCAGTCAATTTTAGATTTTAGCTTTTAGATTTTAGATTGACTCGACACATAAGTCTGGGGGCTTGTAGGCGTCAGCCAATTTTAGATTTTAGATTGACTCGACAGATCGGTCTGGGGGCTTGTATCCCTTTTTGGGGGCGGTGAGTTGTTCCAGGAATCAGTTGCTGAAATCTGCGCCAAAAAAGATGACCCTGGTTTGGTAAAAGCAGGCACAGAGAAAGTTAGAATCAAAAGTACAAGTCAAAAATAAATAGCTTTTAGCACTCATTGCCTGTGAAACTTGATTCTGTTCCGCCAAGCTTGTCTGCTTCTGACTCAGTAAACCTCAATTATGATTTGCCACAACAGGTACAACTACAAATAAAAGAGGTTACTGAGATTTGTGCTGCTTTAACCCCGGAGCCCGCTGAACTCTCAGTGACTCTAAATCCCGATATTTGTCAGGAACAAAAGAAACTGAAGCCGAAGCACTGGGCAATTTTTGCTTCGACTTTTGCAACTATTTTTTTAGCTGAAATTGGAGACAAAACTCAGCTCGCAATTTTGCTGATGACGGCTGAATCTCGAAATCCTTGGATCGTTTTTGCGGGTGCGGGTTCGGCTTTGATAGCAACCAGTTTGCTGGGGGTGTTGCTGGGAAGGTGGCTGGCTAGTCGGATTGCTCCGAGAACTTTGGAGAGAGCAGCCGGAGTGATTTTACTGGCGATTTCGGCGGTTCTGCTGTGGGAAGTGCTGGGTTAATTGTTTGCCTGTCGGTAAGTCGTAGATTTCTACAATAGCTAACTAAGAACAAAAAAAACATGGACTGGCAACTTTTGGGAATCAGTTTTATTACAGTGTTTTTGTCAGAATTGGGAGACAAAAGTCAATTAGCTGCGATCGCCCTGGGCAGCAGTTGTAACTCGCCGCGGGCTGTATTTTTCGGTACGGCGTCGGCGCTGCTGCTGGCGAGTTTAATCGGCGTGGCGATCGGCTTCAGCACGGCAGAGGTGTTGCCGGAACGACTGGTAAAGGGACTCGCGGCGATCGGATTTGCGGTAATGGGTTTGCGCCTGCTGTGGCCAAAAGCAGATTTACCGGAAGCATCCGAGTAGGGCGTGCGGTCAGTCGATTTTAGATTTTAGATTTACTCCACAGATGAATCTGGGAGTTTGAACAAGAGTCTAAAATTTTGCTTTCTCCACACAGGAGTCGTTCGCAACTATCCGTTTTGGAGCGGTCAAAAAACTCGCAAATATAGTTATCTCAAATTTGTTAGCATCGGAATTATTGCTATCTCTCTTCTATATCTCTGCGTGAATCTGCGTCAATCCCTTGTCATCTGCAGTTAATACATTCTATTTTTTTAACCGCAGATGAGGGCAGATAAACACAGATTAACGCCGATGAGTATTAAATCCGTAAGAGAGCTAATGCCTGCAATTCCAGCATAGTTTACGAGCACGTCAAAATTTCAAAAATTAGCAGCGGGCGTGAATTCATGCCCGCTGCTAAAGGTTGAGTTTTTCTCAACTCAAGCTCTGAGTATTGTGTCAATTACGCTTGGTTTTGGTAGCACCAGCCGATTAGGGTACCGGCGACAGCCAACTTTAGCGCTTCCAATGCAAAATAGCCTTGGTGCAGTAGATTCATCCCGGCGGGAACTTCTGCTGCAGAATCGAACAGATTTAGCTGCATTCCCAAGGCGCTCATTTGGGGTGTTAGGGCGTAGGTGTCAATCAGGGCGATCGCTAGAAGTACCAATGATAATAAAATTGCTGTGCGGCTGCGCTTGCCGAAGTCACTGACTAAATTGCTCAAAACCATCAAACCCGTTGCCACCAGGCCTGAACAGATTAACTCAACGCGGTTGAATCCCCAGAACATTAAATTTCCGGCTGTTGCAAACTCGGGAGATGTCATCATGCCAGATACGTAGAGACTGGGCATAATTACTAAATCCAAAATCAGGCTACCGCTGAGCCAGAAAATTAGGGCCACCATGACAATTGCTTGCCATCGCGGTTTGATTGATTCCACTCTTGATGTTGTAATAGCTGTCATATAATTAGACCCTCTAAAATTTTTTTCTGCCTTTTCTAGAGTTTAACTAACTTTTTTCTAAAATTCTGTTAAGTATTTTTAAATTAATGGTAACTTTTGTGTAACATACCCTGAAGAATTGTTAAGCTCACTTATGTTTGTCATCACATCGGTTAACTAATACTAATTCGGAAAAAGTACGGAATAAATTAATAATTACTCACAAAACTTATGCACTGCGACCAAAGACACCTGTTTTTGACTCTGATTAAACACGGTAACGTATTTTTTATAAAAAACCACGTTTCTGCGTCCAGAAATAACTGCTAATTTAACTGTATATGCCTAAATTTCAATTATCCTCTTGGTTGCCCCGTCTCCCCCCTCAAGTCTGGATTCTTGCCGCCGGCAGATTCCTCTCCCAAAGCGGCACCGGTTTTACTTTATTTTACGCGCCGATATTTTTTGTCGATGGCGTCGGTTTATCTGCTACTGCTGTTGGGATTGGTTTGGGTAGCGGTTCAGTTTCGGGAATATTCGGCAGAATTTTGGGCGGTTCTTTTTGTGATTCTAAATTTTGGGGAAGGCGGCGAACTTTACTGCTGGCGGCAGTTATTTCGGCGGCGGCTTCTTTTGTACTGGCGGCGACTAATGATTTCGTTGGCTTAATTGCGGGCAATTTACTGATGGGTTTGGGTGTGGGTTTGTATTGGCCTCCAACCGAGACGATGGTGGCGGATTTAACGGAGGGCGAACAGCGACAGGAAGCTTTTGCTTTGACGCGGCTTGCTGATAATTTGGGTTTGCAAGTTGGGATTATTTTGGGCGGTTTGTTGATTGAGGTAACGGGGAATTATCGATCGCTCTTTATTATTGATGGTATCTCGTTTTTAGTGCTGTTTGCGGTGGTGGCGATCGCGATCGCCGAAACCTACAAACCAGCTAATCCAGCGGATAGAGGCAAAAAAAATCGGGAAAATGGTTGGATGGTGGCGCTGAGCGATCGAAGTCTTCTAGTTTATGCTTTAGTAAATACTCTGTTCACGTTATATATTTCCCAAATCCAAACCACAATGCCGCTGTACTTTAGCAAGTTTGTCGCGGTGGGGACATCGGGAAAAGGCTTTTCAACAGGTACAATTACCGTTTTATTTGCTTTTAGCACGTTTTTAACTGTGGCTTTGCAACTGCCCGTTGTTAAAGCTTTGAGGCCGTTTTCTTGTGCGAAAGCTTTGATGATTTCGGCGCTGCTGTGGGGAATGGGATTTATCGCGATCGGCTTGACGGGAATGGCTGCAACAGGCAATCTATTTTTAGCTGTTTTAGGATTGAGCTTTTTGTCGGTTGCGACTGTTGCTTATACGCCTTTTGCCTCTGCTTTGGTCGTGGATTTAGCGCCGGATTCTTTACGCGGCGTGTATTTAGCGGTTAATTCTCAGTGTTGGGCGATCGGCTATTTAATCGGGCCGCCGCTAGGCGGTTTGGCTTTGGATAGAGGTAAATGGGCGGCGGATAATTTTTGGTTGGGTTTGGCTTTGAGTGTGATTGTGGCTCTGGTTATTTTGCAAAAGCTCGATCGAATGTTGAAAAAATAATTGCTAAAATACAACTTTTGTGATAATCTAATCCACCCGATAGATAAATAACTCGCAAAAAATGCCTAGCGGTCTTAAGCTCTTATAGTAGGCGGTTGTTTTACTTATTTTATTAGACCTATAAAAAATATTAACTCAAAACTTTGTGGTTGGCGATACCAAGTAGTTTTACAATTCCTAGAAAGCTAATAGCAATTTTACAATCAAATTTGTGAGGAGTTCTAGTGAAAGCACATCTACTATTTAGTGCTGGCGCAGTAGGTTTACTGTATATACTTGCCAGTTCTTTACCATCGGCAGCCATGCCTCCCGCCGAAAAAAAGACATTAGGTACTGAAGAGTTAAAAGAGTCAGAGGCTAAAATTAGCCTCAATACAACTGTTGAAAATCAGGTCAAAGCCCCTGAAACATCCGAGTTAAAATTAGTTGAGGGGCTGCAAGTTTACAACACCGTCTCAACAACCAATCAACTTGCCAATCTCCCCCAAGAAACTGCCCACCTGAATCTGCCCGAAACAGCAGCATTAACCGCAGAAAATCCCGGGGAAAACTCATTAAACTTAGCCGAAAAACCAGCAAACCCAGCCCCAGCAGAAGGCACAGGACAAGTATCTGTTGCCCCTTCCCAAAACTCCCAGACACCAGCAGAAGCCACAGAAAAAACATCTGTTATTCCCACCCCTAACCCTGCGCCAGTAATTGCCCAAACAGAAAGTTCTACTTCCGAAAAGTTAGCTGAAATCGAAAACAGCACTTCCTTAGAACCCGCGGCAACCAACAGGGAAACTTCTGAATCCAGCGAACTCCAGCAAGTAACATCTGTATCTCAACTCTCCGACGTGCGCCCCACAGACTGGGCATTTCAAGCCCTGCAATCTTTAGTCGAAAGATACGGCTGCATAGCGGGATATCCTGACGGCACATTCCGAGGCAATCGGGCAATGACTCGCTACGAATTTGCCGCCGGTTTAAACGCTTGCTTGGATAAGGTTAGCGAGCTAATTAGAGGAGGTACAGGTAACTTAGCGACAAAAGAAGATTTAGCCACATTGCAAAGATTGCAAGAAGAATTTGCAGCAGAATTAGCCACTTTGCGGGGTCGAGTCGATGCTTTAGAATCCCGTACCGCCGAACTAGAAGCCAATCAATTTTCGACAACCACTAAACTCAGCGGCGAAGCAATTTTTAGCGTTGCCGACACTACCAAAAACAATAGCAGGGAGACTGAAACAGTCTTAAACTACCGATTGCGCTTGAATCTGCTGACCAGTTTTACAGGTAAAGATACGCTGATAACTGGCTTGCAAGCTTACAACATTCGCAGCTTCGGACCTAATTTAGGTTTGTCAACAGGGGCATTTAGCGGTTTGTCTGATAGTGAAGCAAAACTGAGTTTTGAACCGCAATTTCCCGGAATTAATCCTCAGACTCTATCTAGCATTGACGCCAATGCTGTTGAACTTTACAAGCTGCTTTACGTCTTTCCAGTTTCTAACAGCATCACTTTATTTGCCGGCCCGAAAGCCGAAACTTCCGACGCTTTTCAAGCAATTACTCCATTTGCTGGAGAAGGGCAAGAAGCCGTCTCTAGATTTGCAGGCTACAACCCTGTTGTCCGCGTATCCGGTGGCACTTCTGGCAGCGGTTTGGCATCGGCAGGCGGGTTTATTTGGAACATTTCCAAAAAGCTCAATTTGACAGCTTTGTACGGCAGTGTAAATGCAGCTTTGCCTACTGATTTAGGCTTTCCAGCGACTCCGTTAGGGGCGGGTTTATTTGATGGCAGTACTGTTGCTGCAGCGCAGTTAACTATTAAACCTACCAGCAGTATCGACATAGGTTTAAATTACGCTTACAGTCGCCACCAATTGAATATTCTTGCTACAGGATTAGGTGATGCCGATTTGGGTTCTATTTTGGGAGCAGATAGAGAACCTGTTAGCGGTGGCGTGAGGCTGAATTCGTTTGGCGGTACTGCAACTTGGCGGCTTTCTCCGAAATTAGCTGTTTCTACCTATGGAGGTTGGATAATTGCTGACGCTGAAAGAAGCAATGCTTCTACAACTTTCAACAGTTGGATGGTAGGTTTGCATTTCCGAGATTTGTTCGCACAGGGCAATAATGCAGGTATTCTGTTTGGACAGCCACTGGATCGCGATTCCGTAAGTGGCGGTGCTCGCTTTCAGCAAAACAAAGCAACTCCTTACCATTTAGAAGCTTATTACCGCTTCAAAGTCAACGATAATATCAGCATTACACCCGGAGCTTTTGTGCTGTTCAATCCTGAAGGAACTAAGGATAATGACACAGTAGGAGTGGGTGTCCTCCGCACAACTTTTACTTTCTAAAGGGAGTCGCGACACTATTATCCGTTTGTAGTAAGGACTTCAGTCCTCGATCTGTTTGTAGTAAGGACTTCAGTCCTTTATGATAAAGTTAGGCAACTTAAGGACTAAAGTCTTTACTACAAAGGATTATTTTCGTCGATCGCCTAATTTGCGGTAAACTTCTCTCAAATCAACTTCATGGTGAGCCAAAGCAACCAAAGCATGATAAAATAAATCCGCAACTTCCCCAGCAATCCCCTCTTTGTCGTCATCTTTACAAGCCATTACAACTTCCGCCGATTCTTCGCCAATTTTCTTGAGAATCTTGTTGTCGCCACCCTCGAACAACTTGCAAGTATAAGAACTTTCGTTAGGATTGTCGCGGCGATCGCAAATTACGGCAAATAATTGAGATAACATATCCCCTGGCGGCGGTGAAATTTCCCCATCAACTTGGTGGAAACAACTTCTTTCTCCTGTGTGACAAGCAATATCTCCGACTTGTTCGACAGTGACTAGCAAAGTATCACTATCGCAGTCGTAACGCAGCGCTTTGACATTTTGAACGTGTCCCGAAGTCGCGCCTTTTGGCCATAATTCAGCGCGCGATCGACTCCAGAACCAAGTTTGCCCGGTAGAGAGCGTTTTTTGCAGCGACTCCCGGTTCATCCAGGCCATCATTAACACCGTACCGTCCAAATAATCTTGGACGATCGCAGGAACTAAACCGCGATCGTCGTAACGAATCTTTTCAATTGGGATCGATCGGCTCAAACTTGATAAATCAGAAGTAGACATAATTTTATTTCAACTTGGTAAGATAGATTAACGCTTTCCTGTCGGAGATTTTTTTTTAATTAACCGCAGAGAACGCAGAGGACGCAAAGGAAGAGAGAAGATTGAGCAAGGGAGGGGTAAATTGTCAAGAACTCTTTTACAAAAAATTACACTTTAGGGCGATCGATGTGGGTGCTACAAAGCCTGAAAAACCCAAGCTAGTATTGCTACTCATTGGTTTGTACCCTAAAATTTACTAGAATAGTTTCCTTGAATCGACCTAACCTTTATGTTGAACTGGTTATAAAATTATTCTACCAACAACAGACGTTCACTAAGGAGAAAACATTGGTTTCCACAACCTTGAAAACGACCAAATCAGAAGAAATTTTCGCAGCAGCCCAGAAGTTGATGCCAGGTGGCGTCAGTTCCCCCGTCCGCGCCTTCAAATCCGTAGGCGGACAGCCCATCGTCTTTGACAGGGTAAAAGGAGCCTACATTTGGGACGTTGACGAAAACCAATACATCGACTACGTAGGCACTTGGGGCCCAGCCATCTGCGGCCACGCACACCCGGAAGTCATCAAAGCCCTGCACGAATCTTTAGAAAAAGGTACGAGTTTCGGCGCACCGTCGCTGTTGGAAAACGTACTCGCCGAAATGGTCATCGATGCCGTTCCCAGCATTGAAATGGTGCGATTTGTCAACTCCGGCACCGAAGCCTGTATGGCCGTTTTGCGGCTGATGCGAGCTTTCACCGGACGCGATAAACTGATTAAATTTGAAGGCTGCTATCACGGGCACGCCGATATGTTCTTGGTAAAAGCCGGTTCCGGCGTCGCAACTCTCGGCCTTCCCGACTCACCGGGCGTCCCGAAATCCGCTACTGCTAATACCCTCAACGCTCCCTACAATGACTTAGAAGCAGTCAAAGCTTTATTTGCCGAAAATCCCGGCGAGATAGCAGGTGTAATTCTCGAACCAGTGGTGGGCAATGCCGGTTTTATTACCCCAGATGCAGGTTTTCTCGAAGGTTTGCGGGAAATTACTAAAGATAACGGTGCTTTGTTAGTTTTTGATGAAGTAATGACCGGTTTCCGCATCGCCTACGGCGGAGCTCAGGAAAGATTCGGTGTCACCCCGGATTTGACTACTTTGGGTAAAGTTATCGGTGGCGGTTTGCCGGTGGGAGCTTACGGGGGAAGGCGGGATATTATGGGGATGGTTGCTCCTGCTGGCCCAATGTATCAAGCGGGTACGCTTTCGGGAAATCCTTTGGCGATGACTGCTGGGATTAAGACTTTGGAATTGCTGCAAAAACCCGGCACTTACGAACAGTTGGATAAGATTACCAAAAAACTGTCTGATGGATTGCTAAAAATTGCTAAGGAAGCCGGACACGCGGTTTGGGGCGGGCAAATTAGCGGGATGTTTGGCTTGTTTTTTGCGGCTGGCCCGGTTCACAATTACGAGGATGCGAAGAAGTCGGATTTGACGAAGTTCAGCCGCTTTCACCGGGGAATGTTGGAGCACGGCATTTATCTGGCTCCTTCGCAGTTTGAGGCTGGATTTACTTCTTTGGCTCATACTGAGGAAGATGTCGATCGAACTTTGGCAGCAGCGCGCGAAGTGATGGCAAGTATTTAACGTGTGTAGTAAGGATGTTCGTTCTTAAAACTCAGGAATAAATAATTAAAGTCCTTGCTGTTTATTGACAGTAAGGACTTTAATTTTTAACTGCTTTATCAAATAAAGTCCTGAATTGTACTGACTATTCAGGACTAGCTCTCAATCAGGTTTACAGTTTTTTTACTAGAGCGGCACAGGGTAATTTCAGTTTAAAGGCGTGAGTAAATTACAAATTAGTAATTATAGAATCTCTCTACTTTGCGGTAGCAATCCCTAACTTAGCTCCCTTAATTCGGCGTAATCTATCCATAACTTCCACCACATTTCCGTGATTGACGCTTTTATCCGCATTCAACACAATTAAGGAACTCTGATTTGACCCCATCACCTGTCGCACCGTACTCTCAATCTGGTCTAAGTTGACTAACTTTTTATCAACCATTAATTTTCCTTGAGCATCAATAGTGACGGTAATTTTAGCAGGCGAGTCCTGAACTTGAGAGGTTGATGCTTTCGGTAAATTTACGGGCAGACCCTCGGATTTGGATAAAGACATAGAGGAAACAATTAGAAATGTCAATATGGCGAAGACCACATCAATCATTGGCACGATGTTAATTTGGGGAATATTATCAGGTTCATCGGGTAGGCGCATAATTAGATTCTCTTAGTAGTTGTTCGTAGCGGTGACGGTACAATAGCTCTAACTGGCCGGAGGCTTCCTGAATAAAAGCTATCTGCTGTAAGTAAAACCCGCGAAACATATTGGCAAATAAGAGTGTAAAGATTGCCACCACTAAACCTATTGCTGTAGAGACGAGGGCTTCACTAATCCCAGAAGTAACGCCTGCAGCATTGGTGCCCGTGGCATCCCCCAGTTTGAGCGAGGAAAAGGTGGTAATTAACCCCAAAACTGTTCCGAGCAACCCAAATAGTGGGGAAAGGCTGATAATGGTGTCAAATATTGTATTGAATCGCTTCAGGATAGGGATTTCTGCCTGAGCGCCACTCTCTAGGGCCAAACGAAATTCTTCGATGTTGGGCGAGTCTAATTCTAAAGCTTCTAAAAAAATCCGGGCTAGGGGCAAATCGCCGTTTACTTGTAACTTTTTGATGGCGGAATCGGGATGTTGACTGTAGACCTGTAGCACTTCTCGCACAACTCGCCGCTGCCGCCGATTTACCCTAAACCAAAAGGCAAGACGCTCTATGATCAGGGCGACTGCTGCGATAGACGAGGCAAATAGCGGCCAAGCAACAATGCCTGCGGCCTTAAAAATGTAAATGAGACTATCCATTGGTTTGTACTCTCGCTAGCTCTGTTGAAAGATCGCAAGCTGCCTAATGCTGCAATTAGCCCGATGATCTAAGGCTGGTAAAGTTTCTGCGTCAAGTCGGCACAAGTGATTTAGACGGAGAATTGTTTCACTCAAGCACGATCGCACTACCTGTATGTGACTATCTTCGTCTTTACCCAAAATTCTTCTACTGCGATCGCGACCGAGAACGCGACCGATTTTTCTGCCAGTCCTTTTTTGCTAAAGATTTGCGTTAGAACTTGACAAAAACCTTCAATAACTTAAAAGATTCTCAACTAGGTTTCCACAAAATTCAGCCTTTGTCAAGCCATCGTCCACTCTTTAAAATAAATATTTATTATTAAAATATATTACTATATTAAGTCTACTTATATTTAAGTATTCTCTGAAAAGCTTGAAAATTTTGAAATTTGTTGGTAGAGTCCGGGCTAAAGTATAGTATTTAAGGCATTGTGGAAGGTTGCCCTGCCACAATGAGAACATTAACAGCACCTACGAGAGCGACGTAGGCGCACCCAAAGGAAATGCTGATTGGTAGCGTCTACTCGCTATATCAAAATAAAATAATGAAAATTAATTGCAAGAGTCTTGAAAAGGGTGACAGTCTTCTTATAGGATGGGTAGGTTCATAATTGATAGCAAGCTCAACCGGAAGTGGGTAGCTTGTTTCGGGTTATGTGGGGGAGCCAGCGAGGACGTTGCCAACCCATCCATCAAGGAGATTGATAAGGCATGAGTTTTTCAAATATTTCGGCGACGCACAGACAACAACAAGAAGAAGCACTCAAAAAAGTTCTGGCGATCAGTCTGTTAGGCTCAGCCTTACTGCACGGTGTCGCCCTACCGTTGAGCCTCAAGTTGGTTAAACCTGCTGAATTTGCAGAGGATCCCATTGAAGTTGTTGTGCTTGATGAGCCCAAAGTAGAAGAAACCCAGCCAGAGCCAGTTATTCCAGAAAAGGTATCTCCCCCACCTGAGACCTTCAAACCAGAACCGCCACCAGAGCCAACTCCCGCAGAGGAGCCACCCGTAGCAGCAACGCCACCACCGATTCCAGAGGAGCCACCCGTAGCGGTAACGCCACCGCCGATTCCAGAGGAGCCACCCGCAGCGGTAACGCCACCGCCGATTCCAGAGGAGCCACCCGCAGCGGTAACGCCACCACCAGAGATTAAGAAAGAGCCACCCGTAGCGGAAACTCCGCCACCAACTCCAGTGGAGCCTTCCCCTCTACCTAAACAAAATTTAAATTCCCCAGAAACTCCTAAAACGCCGATCGCCAACGAACCCGAAACCCCCTCCCCCGCTCCTCCAAAAAGCGAACCACCCGTTCCTGACTCCCGCCCCAAGGGCGCTGGGAATCCCCGAGACTTTACACAAGATGCTGGAAATCCTAACTCCTCAGACAGCCCTGAAAAAAATAACCCGCTCTCGTCGCCATCTGCTTCGGCGGGTAGCGGAGAGCCTTCCTCAGAGCCATTAAATCCTTCTTCCGGACCCATACAGCGATCGCCCGGGGCTGGGTCGCCAGTCACAGCTACTAGGCCAGGAGGCGGTGGCAATTCTGGAAATGCGATCGGAGGTTTAGGAAACCTTGCCTCTGGAGGCCCGGTCGGTGGAGGCCCGGTCGGTGGAAGCCCTGGAGGAAGTGCGTCGAACTCACTATCTGGCGCCAGCGCAAATGGGGACCTACCTTCCTCAGAGCCATTTGGCGATGGTTCCGGGCGATTGGGAAGATCGGCGACGGCTGGCTTACCAGGCACTGGAGGCGGAGGCCCGGTCGACGGAGGCTCGGTCGGCGGAGGTCCTGGAGGCGGAGGTTCTGGAGGCGGAGGTCCTGGAGGCGGAGGTCGTGGAGGCGGAGGCTCTGGAAGCGGTTCGGGGCCAGTGCAAAAACCGACAAATCCAGGAAGAGGGGGGCCTTCGCGCCCTCCCGGCGCGCCTCTGACCACTTGCATTAGTGGCTGCGGTAAACCTAACTATCCGATCGCAGCCAGAGAAGAAGGGCGCGAAGGCCGAGTGGATCTCATTTGTGACGTTGACCCCAACGGTAAGACATTCAACATCAAGATCTTGAGTCCTAGCAAATACAACGACTTGAATAAGGCAGCGATGAAAACAGTAGAAGAAAGGAAATATGCCCCATCAGAGAGTGGCTTTCAAGGAGAAAAAATATCCATTATCTTCGATCTCACTGACTAGGGATTATTTTGAAACTCTAGCAATTTGGCTGGGAATTCTATAGCACAGTCCAAGGAATAGCAAAGTTAAAAGTTGAATTTTTTGTGAATTATGAGTTTGGGAATGTCGTCAGCAATATTAAGTAAACTTCCGCGAGTTGGACTTGCTATCTTACTTGGTTCAAACTTGGGAATGGCTTTATTGTTTGCCAACCCTGACAGCGCAATGGCAGGAGTAATTACTTTACCCGATGGCGGACGTTGCGAGGGAGAATTGAGTGAAGGAAAACTCAGCGGTCCCGGCACCTGTCAATATGCCAACGGCGATCGCTACGAAGGCCAATTTCTCAACGGCAAACCTCACGGTCAAGGCATCTATACCTTTAAAGAAGAAGGTCGATACCAAGGAGAATTTGCCGATGGTGAATTCAACGGTCAAGGTGTCCGCGAATTTGCTAACGGCAACCGCTACGAAGGAACTTTCAAAAACGGTGAGTTCGACGGTACAGGAACTTTTACCTCAACTAACGGCATTCGTTACGAAGGCTCTTTTACTAATAGTTCTCCCAGCGGTCGAGGGGTTTTTACGTTCAGTAATGGCACTCGTTGCGAAGGAGATATTAAAGAAGGAAAAGTTAACGGCAAAGGCGTCTGTCAATATGCTAATAAGAACCGCTACGAAGGAGAGTTGCTGAATAATCTGCCTCACGGGCAGGGAATTTATACCTTTGCTGAAGGAGGCCGTTATGAGGGGCAATTTAGTGAAGGGCAGTTTCACGGTAAAGGGGTTCGCGAATATCAGAACGGCAACCGCTATGAAGGAGAGTTTGTGAAGGGCAACCTTCAAGGTCAGGGGTTATTTACTTTTAAAGAAGGGGGACGTTATCAAGGGCTCTTTGACAATGGAGAATTTAGTGGTGAAGGTGTCCGTGAGTTCGCCAATGGAAATAGCTATAAAGGCACTTTTGTCAAGGGTAAGATGAGCGGGAAAGGAGTTTTCATTTTTGCCAATGGCGATCGCTGCGAAGGCGAATTCAGCGATGGTCAGTTCAACGGCAAAGGTACCTGCATTTACGCCAATGGCGATCGCTATCAAGGTGAATTCCTCAACGGGCAAAAACACGGTCAAGGTTCTTATCTATATGCAGATGGAACGAAAGTTGAGGGAACTTGGCAACAGGGGCAGCTTAAAAAATAATCCTATAACCTATCTCGCCCTACTTGCTTACCCCCCTCCTCACCAATGACATTATGCGCTTTACAGCCGACACATCGGCGTTTTATAGCGCTTTTCAATTTGGTGAGCGTAGGTGAGGCTTTTCAATACCAGATCTGATTTACATAGGGTCTTTTTTCTGATTTTCTGGATTTCTCAAAGAGGTGTTATTTTTTTAACTGCAGATGGACGTAGATAGGTTAGCTTTTTGGGCATCGGATTTGGTATAGTTTTCTATCTCTCCATAAAATGGCTTTAAATCCTCGGCGTTTTGTTCGTGCAGCTTATTTAAAATGCCGTTATGTCTCATCAGTTTAACCCTAGCCAATTAAATTCCAGTGTTTCTAAAACTAAAAAAACAAACCCGACGGATTGTCTCGTTATTAATGAGTTTTATTTTAGTTTTGCTCCTCAATAATGGGACTCGCTCCGCGCCTGAAATCGGCAATCAAATTCTTTGGGATACCTATGGAATTCCACACATTTACGGAGAGAATAGTAAAAGCCTTTTCTACGCTTTTGGGTGGGCGCAGATGCAAAGTCACGGTAATCTGATTTTGCGTCTTTACGGGCAAGCTCGCGGGCAAGCTGCCGAGTTTTGGGGCGAAGATTATCTGGAATCCGATCGCTGGGTGAAAACTATGGGAATTCCTAATCGCGCCAATGCGTGGTATGAATCACAAAGTCCCATTTTTCGCAACTATCTCGATGCTTTTGTTGGCGGAATGAATGCCTATGCAAAAGAACACCCAGAGGCGCTCACCGAAGAATTAAAGATAGCATTGCCGCTCAAACCTGCAGATGTATTGGCACACGAGCAACGTGTAATCAATTTTACTTTTATAGTCGAGCCAGATAGCGTTGAAAATCTCGCTGAAAATGACACCCCTAAAGGCTCTAATGGTTGGGCGATCGCTCCTTCCCATTCTCAAAGCGGCAATGCTATGCTATTGGCAAATCCTCACCTTCCTTGGTCGGATTTATATTTATGGTACGAAGCGCAACTGATTGCCCCAGAAATTAACGCTTACGGAGCGACTCTCGTCGGATTTCCTGTATTAACGATCGCCTTTAATGACAACTTGGGATGGACTCATACTGTCAACACTCACGATGGCTGGGATGCCTACGAATTGTCCCTCGTTAACGATGGCTATCGCTTCAATGGCAAAATCCGAAGTTTTGACAGGGAAGAGAAGGTTTTAAAAGTCAAAGAAAAGAATGGGAATTTGCGCTCGGAATCTCTAGTAGTGCGACGTTCTGTTCACGGGCCGATTCTCACAGAAAAACAGGGCAAAGCGATCGCCCTGCGCGTTGTCGGACTGGATAAACCAGCAGCCCTCCAGCAGTGGTGGGATATGGCCCTCTCAAAGAATTTTTCTGAATTTGAAACCGCTTTAAAGCGCTTAGAAATTCCCATGTTTACCGTCATGTATGCCGATCGTCAGGGGCATATCATGCACTTGTTTAACGGTCAAGTTCCCATACGCAAAAATGGAGATTTTAAATACTGGTCAGGCACAATCGCAGGCAATACTTCAGAGACTTTGTGGAGCAAAAATCATCCCTATGCGGATTTGCCGCGCGTTGTCGATCCGCCCAGCGGTTGGTTGCAAAATACCAACGATCCGCCTTGGACGACGACGTTTCCCAGCCCGATCGCACCGGATAATTATCCCGCCTACATGGCACCGCGCGGCCCGATGGATTTGCGATCGCAGCGATCGGCAAAAATGCTCTTAGAAGATGAAAAAATCTCTTTCGATGAATTGATGCAATACAAACATTCCACTCAGTTAGAACTCGCCGATCGCCTCCTGGATGATTTAATTCCCGCCGCACGGCAAGGCAGTGAAAAAGCGCGCCGCGCTGCGGAAGTTCTCGCCACTTGGGATCGCAAAGTCGATGCTGACAGTCGCGGTGCGGTGCTGTTTGCCTTGTGGAAACAAGCGATGGATGCCGATCGGTTATTCGCTAAACCTTGGAGCGAAGATGCGCCGCTAACGACGCCAGACGGGTTGGCAAATCCTGCGGAGGCGGTGCGGGTGCTGGAAGCGACAGCAACCAAAGTTGAGGTAACTTATGGCGCGTTAAATGTGGCATGGGGGGAAGTCTTCCGATTGCCTGGGGAGGCGAATCTGCCTGCAAATGGAGCTGACGGTGATTTGGGTGTATTTCGCTCAGTATGGTTCGCTCCTGGGAAAGACAATCGCTTTCAAGCGGTTGCAGGCGATTCTTTTGTCGCTGCGATTGAGTTCTCGAATCCTGTGAAAGCGATGGCGCTAAACAGTTACGGCAACGCCACTCAACCTGGTTCCCCCCACGCAGGCGATCAGTTGCAGCTATTTGCTCGCAAGGAATTGCGCCCTGTATGGCGATCGCGATCGGAAATTGAAGCTCACCTGAGTTCGCGCCAGAAACTATAGCAGAAGGAAGAAGGAAGAGGGAAGAAGGAAGAGGGAAGAGGGAAGAGGGAAGAGGGAAGAAGTTAAAAGACCTCTTTCCGTTTCCGCTTTAGCCATCGCGCAGCAGTCGGGAAGCATACCCACCGACTGCTACGAGCAATAAGCCTAGCGCGGAGATAGCGTATAACAAAGCCATGCCAGCACCGGCACCTGTCCCGATAATTGGGCCAAAAATAGCTGCTAAAAAACCGGACGGTTGCATGGCGGGTTCAAAGACGCGATCGGCAAGTGGCCCTGCGATCAATAAACCGATCGCTGACGCTAATTGCACGATAACTGCTCTGGTAGCAAAAACGCGCCCCTGTACCTCTGGTGGGACTTTCGCCAACCAGATCGCCTCGTTGGAACTGCCGAGGATGGGGAAATTGAAAGACGAACAAAATTGAGCGGGAATCCAGATGGAAAGCGCCTGACCGAAAGCAAAGACTATTTTACTCAAGCCCGCGCCTGCCATGCCGAGCAGGAAGCCCTGGATTCGGCGTTTGGGCCCGCCCCAAATACTGACGATCGATGCTCCTAAAACGCCGCCTGCGCCGGCGGCTGAAAGGATAGTACCTAGGATTCTGGCATTATTCCCGGTGCGTGCCAGAATCATCGGTGAGTAGAGGGCCGCGCCGATGTCGTGAGCAAACCAGAATAGCGAAACCGATACCAGCAAGGCAAGCAGGCTGGGACGCTCCACGATGTAGCGGAATCCGAAGCTGAGTTCTTGCAATAGGTGAAAGCGAGTCGGCTGGGGATTGGAGGCGATATTGCTCCGCAACGCTGGCGCGATCGCGGGCTGGGGTATTTTGACAGATACTAGCGTGGCGATCGCTATTGTAAAAGTTGCCAGGTCGATCGTAAAAATCCCGCTCAACCCGATCGCAGAATAGAGAATCCCCGCCAGTGTCGGAGCAATAATACTCGCACCGTAACTTGCCAAAAAACTTAAACTGCTAGCGCGGCTGTAATGCTTTTCTGGCATCATTGTGGCGATGGCTGCCGAGTAAGCTAACTGCTGAATTTGGTCAAAAATTCCGTTAATCGCAGCCGCTACATATATATGCCATATTTGCAGGTTTTGGCTGATATAAAGTAAGAGGATAGTGAGCGTTAACAAAGCTGAAACTGCATCACCGATTCCCATCAAAAATTTTCGATTCCAGCGATCGACGAGAATGCCAGCAACCGGAGCGAGAAAGATGCGCGGCAATTGAGTAAAAAACATCAACAAAGCCAAAGCTGTGGCTTGACTGGTGGACTCCCAAATCCAAATAGTCAGCGCAAACGCGGACATAGCGCTGCCAATCATCGAAGCCGTTTGTCCCAGCCATAGTTGAAGAAATTTTTGCATTAAATAGGCGATCGATAGGATTTAAAATTCAGAGAATCGGAGTTTTTAGGCAGGAGAATGACCGAAATCATCCAGGATATAAGCCCCCGGATTCATTCTGAAAGCAGACTCAGGACCCAGAAATAAAAAACGTGTATCCGAGAAACTTGCCCCCCGAATTTATCCGTGGGGTCAATGCTTCAATCTAAAATCTAAAATCGATTGACACCCGCATCAAACCGCTCGCAGCTCTCATTAAAACCAAGGCCATTGCTGGCTAAGGGGAGATAATTCTTCATATTGCTGTCTCGCCTCCTTGCGGTAAAATTTCGCCAAATGCCGCTGCCGCGACATCATTACACCCGTAACAAACAGTACAATTGCTGCTAATCCTGCGATCGCGTGTGCCAGCCGCAAGTAAATTCCGCCATAGCTGCCAATATGTAGCGGATAAAGCGAGTTGAGAATTCGATTTGCTACAGAAGCTGAATTTACACTGTCAGCCTGCAATATTTCGCCACTGTATTGGTCGAGATAAATGGTGCTAATCCCGTTTGGGTGCGGGTCATCGAGAAATTTTTTCCGTACCTTAAAAGTTTCTTCAGGTGTCAAAGGCAGAGAAATAAAAGTGGTTTTAGCTTCTGTCCAAACGGTATTAGCTTGCTGTAATATTTCGTCAAGGTTTTGCCTCGAACTGCTAGATTGGGGATGAGAAGTCAATGCTGGCTGCGGCTTTTCATTTGTTAGCCAATACAAAGCCGCTTCAACCGGCGTGTAAAAAATTATCGCTGTCCCTGTAGCAGAGATTAGTATGAGGAAAGCGACCGATACAATGCCAGAAACGTTATGTAAATCAAATACAGTCCGCTGCCAGTGCGCTTGCCAATTAATAGAAAATCCGCGAGCCAAATTGCGCCAACCACTCCACAATACCAAACCCGTAAAAGTTAGTCCTAGCATTACTAGACCGCAAGTACCGACAACAAGATGACCGAATTCTCCTCCCGCTAATTCCGCGTGCAACGTCAAAATAAAACCTGTAAAAGTTTGTTTCCCAAGCCGCGTACCCGTAATTTTTCCACTGTAAGGATTGACAAAAACGCTAACTATTTCCTCACTCTTTGACAGCATCCAAACTTGGCAAACTTCCTTCACTGAGCGCGGCAGCAAGATACTAAGAGCTTGATTTTGCGGATAAGCTTTTTCGACAATTTGCAGGACATTTTCCAGCGGTATCTGTTCGGATTGAGGAATGACTTGCAGGAGTTGGGGATTGAAGAGTCGCTCGATTTCGGGGCTGAAAACCAGCAAGCAGCCGGTTAAAGCTATTACTGCTAGAAATATTCCTACCACCAACCCCAAATACAAGTGCAGTTTGAATGCGAGTTTACGGAAATTCATCTCGAAATTTTCCTCGAAACCGTTAACTTTTCTCATTAAGGTAAAACCGATAGTCCGACCGGGTTTCAACCCCTGGCGAACTGGCGGACTAGCGAGTGGCCGCGAGGAGTGGCAGACTAACAGCTTAAATTGACACCAATGGGTTCTTGGAGTGTCCCTACGAGGGATATTGAATCTACCTCATAAAACTGCAATCTGCTGTAATTACCAGTTAAGGCGGTAATTAACACTGAGAGTCAAACCTCTGCCTGCATAATTAGAGCTGTCCGCGCCAAATCCAGCTAAGTATTGCGACAGCACGGGAAAATATTGATTATTCAATAAATTCTCCACTTTGACTTGTAGCAGCCCTTTTCCCAGTTGAATTGTGCTGATGTAATCCACTGTGAGATAGCTGCTAATTGGACCGCCATCTGAGCCGTCTTTAAAGGCTCGATCGCGATTTCCAGAATATAAAAACTGTAACCGATTGTTCCATCCCTGCAAAGTTTCGTTTTGGAGATAAGCTGTTAGCTTGAGCGGTGGAATTCGGCTGCTATCAAGCGCGATGTAACGGCCATTTTCGTCATATTCGCCTTGAATGTAAGTAGCCGTCCCGCCGAGTGACCATGCTCGTGCAGGTTGCCAATCCACAGTCCCTTCTAAGCCGTAAATGCGTTCTGGGGCGCGGATTAGTTCCAGGCGACCCGTGTTGCCAACCGGTTGAAAATTAACTCCTAGATCTGAGGTATTGTAAAAAGCGGCAAGCGACATTTGTACGGATTGCCACCCTCCTCGAATGCCAATTTCGTAGTTGTTGACTTTTTGCGGTTGAGTTACTTCTAACGAAGATTCTATTCCGACAAAATTGTCCGGAGGTTCGCGGAGGATACGGCCGAAATCTGGAACTGAGAAACCTTGAGAAAAGTTGCCAAATACGTTGAAGTTGTCATTGAGTTTATAGACAGCCCCTGTATTAAATAGGGTGGCGTTAAATTTGCGATCGCCTCCTTGGATCTGGCGATCGTTAAAAGTGGTATAATCATTGACTTCTAACCCGATACGTTCGTGACGTATCCCGCCACTTAGAATGACGATATCGTCAATATTCCATTCCAATTGACCGAAAAGGCCAAGGCTGTTGTAAGTGTAAGGAGGAACGAAAGGACGCTCGGAGATTTTCCGGTAAACCCGGCCGCCACTTGCGTCAAATCTCTCCGTGTCGTACAAGTCGAAACGCTGTCTGCTATCTTCAGTAACATAGTCAGAACCCCAAGTTAATCGAAGATTTTCGGCGCGGGATAAAGGAGTGGTAATCGCCAATCTACCTCCTATCTGTTCGTTCTCGGCTCGCGAACGAGTAACGCCGAGAAATGGACCAAAGAACTCGGACGTGCGGTAATCTGAAGGAACACCTGAATTGGAATTTGTTCGATAGTAGATTTGACTTTGAAGGCTGCTGCCAAAAAGGTTTTGGTTGGTGTAACTTAGGTTGACCTGTGTACTTTTATTTCCCGGTGTTTCCCCGTCAATATCCAAATTTCCGGTTCGGATGGCGCGGGCTTTTTGCCGTCCTTCCTGGTCGTCAACCCTAAAGTCTGGAATCACATTGGGATCTTGGGTTTCCCGATAGTGATTGACAGTTAGTTGCAGCCGCTGTTCGCTGTCCAAATCTACCCCGACTTTGCCCATCACGTTGAAGAGCGTGCTGCTATCTCCGCCGAGTTCAAAAAAGGGAATACGATCGCCTTTGGCATCGTAAAAAGCTCCACTTCTAGAGAGCGAGACAGTGCCCGTCAGATCGAAATTGCCCGTTCGGCCAGAAATCGTCTGCTGAGCGTTAAAGCCTAAAGCATCTCTTGTGTTTGTTAAAGCGCTACTGACGCCCACTTCAGTAACAGCAGTTAGCCTTTCCTCAGTTGGCCGGCGAGTAATTATATTAATCACGCCACCTGTAGCCTGAGCGCCGTAGATTGCGGTAGACCCCCGCACTACTTCAATGCGTTCGATCGCGCTGGGATCGATGTTTCTAAATTCTCTGCCAAAAGATTGAAGATTGGTCGTTTGTGGCACACCGTCAATCAGAACGGAAACGTCGCGACCCCGCAAAGTTTGTCCATAAGTTGCAGTAGTTTGAGTCGGGGCCGCAAAACCGGGAACCTGATTCGCCAGAGCTTCCCCGACATTTCTCGATGCCCCTGTCTGCTGCTGAATTTCTTCTGAGTCTACCACCGTTATAGAGCGCGGCACGTTTGTCACTCTTTCTGAGGTTCGTGTTGCAGTGACGACGATTTCAATCGGGGATCTCCCCGCCGGTGGCGTCCCAGGTGGCTGCGCTGTCGGCGGCAAGGGTTCTCCGGGCGTCCCTGGTGGCTGCGCTGTCGGCGGCAAGGGTTCTCCGGGTGTCCCTGGTGGCTGTGTTGTCGGCGGTAAGGGTTCTCCGGGTGTTCCTGGCGGCTGTGCTGTCGGCGGCAAGGGTTCTCCGGGTGTCCCAGGTGGCTGTGCTGTCGGCGGCAAGGGTTCTCCGGGCGTCCCTGGCGGCTGTGCTGTCGGCGGCAATGGTTCTGCGGGTATCTCTACCGGCTGCCCTGTCGGTGGCAAAGGTTCTGCGGGTGTCCCCGGCCGCTGTGTTGTAGGAGCCGGTGCAGGCGGGCGAGCAGTCATCTCCGAGGTGGGTTTTAAGCTGAGAATCAGACCCGCAGCGTTAGGGATCACCTGTGCCACTGGTTGACCCCTCTCGCCAACGACTTTGATTCGGATGCTGTTGTTATCTAAAGGAGTAACGGTGACAGAAGCAATTCCCGCAGCCGGCTTGTCTTGACGAAACTCATTTCCCCCCGGTAGTCGCAGTTGAGCGGTGATGACATCAGCTTGTAAAGTTTCGCCAAAGCTGGCGCTGAAGACTTGCAGGGGTCTTCCATCTTCAGTGTCTAGGATGATTTCAATGCCTTCTGACGTGGGATTGAGGCGAACGCCCGTCACCTGCGCGATGTTGGAAGCGCACGCCGGCCCAGCGACTAACGCCGACACGACTCCTGCCAGCCCAAGGCTGCTTAGTAATTTCTGCGATCTATTCATTACTCTTTAATCAAGAATTAATGGAACTTCGGATATGTGGTTTGCGTTGCTTGCACAACATGATTTGTGGCAGCGTTGCTGCTCTTGTGTGCCTCTTGAAACTGACCTGCGGAAGATCCGGCCCAGTTTTCGGGCCCAGTTCGATCCGATTCTCCCGTCGCTAGTGGCATTGGTCTGGGAATACAGGAGGCGCGTGAGGGCGAAAGCCTGAGTCAGGTGGCGCTCTGGACGATCGACCACGGGTAGCTCTTTCCTCGGTTAAAGGAAGTAGTTCCTGGGCGCTTATTGAGAAAGTAGCTTAATTAGATAACAGAGCACTTGCATCTGTCAAGAGTTAACTAATGAAAACTTATTGCAGTTTAAGATAGGGGGTATCACCCCTCTATCTAGTTAGGGACGACTTGCCTATTATGGTTCCTTGTCAGGGCTAGACAAACGATCGCCTAAAATGCTAGGGCAAAAGTTAGAAAAGATTGTCATATAGGCACGGAGAGTAGTCAATAAATTATCTCAACTACTCTTGACAATAAATATCATCTAGCCTACTATGCTAAAAGTCGATAGTCGTAAAGCCCCTGAAGCTGATATCGAAGCTGGCTCGGACTGAAATCGCCCCGGAGCCATTGCCGAACAGCCCGATCGACAACAAAACATGAAAAGAAGCGCTAATACCCGGATTGAAGACTAAAAGGCGCTGATGGGAGACTCGTAACGCCCGACAACTGTTCACAGAAAGTCTATGTGGAAAGAATTTGGCGGAACTGGTTGGCG
Organism: Microcoleus sp. Pol12A5; assembly: GCF_036701435.1. Classification (NCBI taxonomy): domain Bacteria; kingdom Bacillati; phylum Cyanobacteriota; class Cyanophyceae; order Oscillatoriales; family Microcoleaceae; genus Microcoleus; species Microcoleus sp. Pol12A5. The sequence goes on along the minus strand of NZ_JAUBQU010000014.1, from coordinate 13,489 downwards.
TACTGCAAACAAGATTTATTAGGTAAAAAGAATCGATGAGTGACGCAAACATTAACGGAAACCAACTCACCGAAAGTTGTACCAATTTAGTAGAACTCCTACAAAACAGAGCGCTACACCAACCAGAGCAGAAATATACATTTCTGTTAGACGGAAAAACTGAAACCGCCAGTTTGACTTATCGAGAGTTAGACGCGATCGCCCGATCGCACGCCGCGCGACTTCAGACATTGGGAGTCACTGGCGAACGAGCCTTACTGCTTTTCCCGCCTGGATTGGACTATCTCGCCGCCTTTTTTGGATGCTTGTACGCCAAAACGATCGCGGTTCCCCTCTATCCGCCGAAGCTGAAACGGAATTTAGCGAAAATTAGCGCGATCGCCAAAGATGCAGGAGCAAAAGTTGCGATCGCTCCCGCGCGACACTTGAAAAATTTAGAACAGCTATGCCAGCAAGTGCCGGAACTCAAAGCGATGCGCTGGCTGAGTGCAGAGGAGCTTTCCGGTGACGGCGAAAAGTGGCAGCAGCCATCCATCCATCCCGACGAAGTGGCTTATCTTCAGTACACTTCCGGCTCAACCTCCACCCCCAAAGGCGTAATGGTGAGCCACGCCAACGTTTTGTACAACATCGAATACATTCACCGAGGCTTTGCTCACGATTCCGAAAGCGTTGCGGTAACGTGGCTTCCCCCGTTTCACGACATGGGGTTAATTGACGGATTGCTCAAACCTTTGTATCTGGGAATTCCCTCTTACTTCATGCCGCCAGCGGCGTTTATTCAGAACCCGATGTGCTGGTTGGAAGCGATTTCGCGCTACAAAGCTACCCACAGCGGCGGGCCAAATTTTGCTTACGAGTTGTGTGCTAGCAAAATCTCGCGCGACGGTCAAAAAACCATGGATTTGAGCAGTTGGCGCGTGGCCTATAACGGCGCAGAACCCATCCACAAAGAAACCCTAGAGCGATTTACCAAAGCTTTTGAGCCCTGCGGTTTTCATGCGGATGCCTTTTGTCCTGCTTACGGAATGGCAGAAACTACGCTAAAAATTGCCACGGTTCGCAGCGGAACAACACCGACTTTCTTACCTGTTGACGCTGGGGCGCTGGAAAACGATCGCATTGTAGAAGTTGCCGAAGGCGAGGGGGGCGCGAGAACTTTAGTCGGCTGCGGTTTCCCTGAATTTGGCACTAAAGTTGCGATCGTCAATCCCGAATCTCTGACACAATGCCAGCCGCAGGAAGTCGGAGAAATTTGGGTAGCTGGCGAAACTGTGGCGCGAGGCTATTGGAATCGCCCAGAAGAAACAGAAAAAACTTTCCAAGCATATCTTTCAGATACCAGCGAAGGACCCTTTTTGCGAACTGGAGATTTAGGCTTTTTACGCGATCGAGAACTGTTTGTTACAGGGCGACTCAAAGATTTGATTATCATCCGAGGTCGCAATCTTTACCCCCAAGATATAGAAAGAACGGCAGAGCGCAGCCATCCCAGTTTGCGGCCAGGGGCGATCGCGGCATTCTCGGTGGAAGTCGCAGGCGAAGAACAGCTCGTTATCGTGCCAGAATTACAATCTCGCAAAGCGCCGGATCATGCCGAGGAAATTATCAGCGCCATCCGCGAACGCATTGCGATCGAATATGAAGTACAAGTTTATGGAGTAGTGCTGATTAAGCCCGGAAGCATTCCGAAAACGACTAGCGGTAAAATTCAACGTCGCGCCGCCTGTGCTGACTTTCTAGCTGACAATTTGGAAGTTGTCGCCAGTAGCATTTTACAGATATCTGATGTTGTTGAAATAGAGAATCGCCTGACGCGAGAAATGCTGCTGTCAGCCGAGTTAGAAGAACGGCAGGCACAGTTAGAAACCTATTTGCGACAGCAGGTAGCGAGGGTGCTGAAAGTCAGCCTTTCCCAAATCCAATCGGCACAGGCTTTTAGTAATTTGGGTTTCGATTCATTGGCGGTATTTGAATTTAAAAATCAGATCGAAACCGCTCTAAAAATAGCGTTATCAATAGAAGACTTATTCCAGGAACTAAGCCTTGCTCAACGGGCAGCAAAAATTTTAGAAAAATTGGCAGAAGCGCCTAAAACTGCGTCTATCCAGCCAGTTTCTCGCTTGCCAAACATCCCCCTGTCTTTTGCCCAAGAGCGCTTGTGGTTCTTCGACCAATTGGAACCGGGAAACCCCTTCTACAACCTCTGCGGTGCGGTTCGGGTGACGGGGCAACTTAATGCAGAAGCACTCAGGCAAAGTATTGAGAAAATTATCGAGCGACACGAGGTTTTGAGAACTGCGTTTGCTGGTGGGGAAAAAGAACAGATACAAGTTATTTTTGATGCGAAAATTTTTCCATTACCGCTGATAGATTTGAGCCACTGCTCCCCTGAGGAACGCGAGAAAGAAGCGCAAAAAATGTCTGCGGAAGAAGCCGATTTGCCCTTTGATTTAACTCAACCAAATCTGCTTCGTGCCAAGCTTCTGCGTCTATCACCAACAGAACATACCCTGCTTTTATCCGCCCATCATATCATTTTTGATGGTTGGTCTCTGGGCGTATTTTTACGGGAACTAGCGGCATTTTATGAAGTATTTACTAATAAGAATTTAGCCTCGCTTCCACCGCTGCCAATCCAGTATGCAGACTTTGCAACTTGGCAGCGCCAACAAATGCAGGGAGAAATATTAGAAACTCAACTTACTTACTGGAAGCAGCAGTTAAGTGGCCGCGCAGCGGTTCTAAATTTACCAACAGACTTTTCTCGTCCCGCTGTTCAAAGTTACAAGGGAGGTCGGCAATTATTTGAATTGCCAGAGCGCTTAACCGAGGCAATTAGGCAATTGAGTCGCAGGGAAAAAACCACTGTATTTATGACATTGCTGGCCGCATTCAATACACTGCTTTACCGCTACACGGGACAAGAAGATATCCTCGTCGGTTCACCAATTGCCAGCCGCAACAGCAGCGAAACCGAATCATTAATTGGATTTTTTGTCAATACTTTAGTCCTGCGATCTGACTTAACCGGAAATCCCACTTTTCGAGAGTTGCTGAATCGAGTGCGAGAGGTTGCATTAGGCGCTTACGCGCATCAAGATGTACCGTTTGAGAAGTTGGTAGAAGAATTGCAGCCGAACCGAGATTTAAGTCACTCGCCTTTATTTCAGGTGATGTTTGCATTTCAAAATGCCTCCGAATTCGCCTTAGAATTACCGGATTTGAGCCTGAACTGCCAACAGATTCACAGCGGGACAGCAAATTTCGATTTAACATTGGAATTAGAAGCCACAGGAACAGGTATTAGAGGGTGGTTTGAATACAGATTAGACTTATTTGAATCGGCTACGATCGCGCGAATGGCAGGACACTTTCAGAACTTATTAGAAGGCATCGTTGCTAATTCTTCCGCACGACTGTCTGATTTGCCCATGCTTGCAGAAGCCGAACGCCAGCAAATTCTATTTGAGTGGAATAACACTCAAACAAATAACTTTCAAAATGCCTGTATTCATCGCTTATTTGAAGCGCAAGTGGCGAAAACCCCTGATGCGGTTGCGGTGCAATTTGAATGCCAAACTTTGACATACCAAGAATTAAATAGTCGCGCGAATCAACTTGCCTATTATTTGCACTCTTTCGGCGTAAAACCAGATGGGATAGTCGGCGTTTATATGGAGCGATCGCTCGATGCGATCGTCGGAATTTTAGGCATATTAAAAGCAGGCGGCGCTTATTTGCCCCTCGACCCCATCTATGCTAAAGAACGCCTCGCCTTCATGTTAGAAGACGCGGGAGTTAGGGTATTGCTAACGCAAACAGAATTAAAAGCAGAAACGCCAGCCCACAATAATATTTCTGTGATTTGCTTGGATGCAGATTGGCAGACGATCGCTCAACAAAATAAGTCAAATCCTGATAGCGCCGTTGAACCAGAAAACCTCGCTTATATCATCTATACATCCGGGTCTACCGGCAAGCCAAAAGGAGTGATGGTGCAGCATCAATCTTTGGCGAATTATACGCAGGCTGCAAGTGTTGAATATGGCATTAAAGCAGGCGATCGCGTTCTTCAATTTGCTTCTCTCAGCTTCGACGCCAGCGCCGAAGAAATCTATCCCTGTTTAACGCGAGGCGCAACTTTGGTACTGCGCGGAAATTCCATGTTAGACAGCATTTCTTCCTTCCTGCAAAAATGCCGGGAATGGCAAATCACCGTCTTAGATTTACCAACCGCTTACTGGCGCGAATTAACCGCCAGACTCAGCACCGAAAAAACAGAATTTCCCCCATCAGTGCGCTTGACAATTATTGGCGGAGAAACCGCACTTTCAGCATCCCTGAATCAGTGGCAAAAGTGCGTATCAGAAAAAGTGCGGCTCGTCAATACTTACGGCCCCACAGAAACAACCATTGTCGCCACGTGGTGCGACTTTCTCTCTTCTTCTCTCCCCTCTGCGCCCTCTGCGCCCTCTGCGGTTAAAAACTCCCCAAAAACCTTGCCGATTGGTCGTCCAATTCCAAATGCCCGCACCTATGTACTCGATGCTAACTTGCAACCCGTTCCCATCGGAATTCCCGGCGAATTATATATCGGAGGTGCCGGCATTTCCAGAGGATATATCAACCGTTCGGATCTGAATCGAGAAAAATTTATTCCCGATATTTTTAGCAACGTGCAAGGCGCTCGCCTTTACAAAACAGGCGATTTAGTCCGCTATCTTCCCGACGGGAATTTAGAATTTATCGATCGCACAGATCGCCAAGTGAAAATTCGCGGTTTCCGCATAGAGTTAGGAGAAATCGAATCCACACTCAGCCAACATCCAGACGTGCAAGAAGCAGTCATTCTGGCGCATGAGGAAGATTCAGGCAGTAAGCGCTTAGTTGCTTACCTCGTTTTAAACTCAGCAGTCGCGGGCGGGCACGGAGGCACCGCCCCTACGCACTCTGCACTGATTAAAAATCTGCGCTCTTTTCTCCGGGAACAACTGCCAGATTATATGGTTCCTGCCAGTTTCATGTTTTTAGAAGCGATGCCATTAACGCCAAACGGCAAGGTAGATTTTAAGGCACTTCCCGCACCGGAAACCAACAACTCAAACGCCGATTTTATCGCACCTCAAACTTTAGAAGAACAAGTATTAGCGGAGATTTGGGCGGAGGTTCTGGGTTTAAAACAGGTGGGAATCAATGACAATTTCTTCGAGTTGGGAGGTCACTCTTTGCTGGCAACTCAACTGATTGCCAAGGTGCGCGACCGCTTTCACGTCGAGCTATCATTGCGCTGCTTGTTTCAATCCCCTAGTGTCGCCAGTCTGGCAGTTGCGATCGCACAAGCTAAGAGCCAGCAGTCGCCCGAACCCCTGATTTCACTGCCCGCGATCGTCCCCGATCCTCAAAATCGCTACCAACCATTTCCGCTCAACGAAATGCAGCAGGCGTACTGGATCGGGAGAAATAGCTTCTTTGAAATGGGCAATGTTGCCATTCACGGCTATGTAGAAATTGAGAGCGACGAGTTAGATTTAGAGCGGTTTAGCCTCGCGTGGCAGCGAGTTGTAGAGCGTCACGATATGCTGCGGGCGATCGTACTTCCGAACGGACAGCAGCAAATTCTGGAAAACTTACCCGCTTATAAAATTGAGGTTTTGGATTTGCGATCGCTCGCTCCAGAGGTTGCGGGTGAAAAACTCGCAGCAATTCGCGATCGCCTTTCCCACCAAGTGCTGCCGCTCGATCGCTGGCCGCTGTTCGAGATTTGCGCTTCCAAAATTAATAAGCGCCGCATCCGCCTCCACATCAGCATTGACGCCTTGTGCATAGACGGCTGGAGTTTTCAAATTTTGTTTGGCGATTTGGTCAAGTTTTACCGCAATCCCCATACTGCGATCGCGCCCTTGCAACTGTCTTTCCGCGATTGCGTGTTAGCTGCGATCGCCTTAGAAAACTCCCCATTTTACCAGCAATCCTTAGATTACTGGCGCAATCGCCTCAAAACCCTGCCACCAGCGCCGGAATTGCCCCTCGCCAAACAGCCGAATTCCTTAACGCAGCCGCGATTTAAACGCTGGAGCGATCGCTTAGACTTGCAAACCTGGCAGCGCCTCAAAACGTGCACAGCTCGTGCCAGCCTCACTCCTACGGGTTTATTGCTCGCCGCCTATGCGGAGGTTCTGTCTCTGTGGAGCAAAACGCCTCGGTTTACCCTCAACGTGCCGCGCTTTAATCGGTTGCCTTTGCATTCTCAAGTTGAGGAAATTATCGGAGAATTTGCCTCGTTTACTTTGCTAGAAATAGATAACTCCAAGCGAGAGAGTTTTGAAGTACGGGCTAAGCGACTGCAAGAACAGCTTTGGCAAGATTTAGAGCACCAGTACGTCAGCGGCGTGCGCATTTTGCGAGAACTCGCCCAAGCGCAAGGTACAACCGCAGCGCTGATGCCGGTCGTGTTTACGATCGATCCGCAAAACGCGCCAGGGGAAGATTCCTCTATCTTTTCTCTGATTCAAGAATTGGGAGAACTGATTCACATTATCGGTCAAACTCCGCAAGTTTGGATTGACGCGCAATTTACCGAAACCGCTCAGGGGCTGTCTTTTAGCTGGGATGCAGTGGAAGAACTCTTCCCGCCAGGGATGATTGACGAGATGTTTGACGCCTACTGCAGCCTGTTGCAGCGCCTCGCTAACGAAGAGGAAACTTGGCAAGAAACCGTGTCGTTTCAGCCAGCTTTTGCTAACAGCATTGAAGCACCGATTCCTGATGGATTGCTGCACGAATTGTTTGCAGAGAAAGTCGCCTCGCGATCGCACGAACCAGCCGTCATTACGCGCGATCGTACCCTCACTTACGAGGAACTCTATTGGCGATCGAATCAAGTCGCTCACCGATTGCGGAAGCTGGGAACTCGCCCTAACCAGTTGGTTGCCGTCGTCATGGAAAAAGGATGGGAGCAAATAGTCGCTGTCCTGGGAATTCTAGCCTCTGGAGCCGCTTATTTACCTATCGATGCGGCGCTGCCAAAAGAGCGGCTTTGGTATTTGTTGGAAAATGGCGAAGTTGAGATTGTTTTGACGCAATCTCAGTTAAATCAACGCTTGGAATGGCCGGAAAATGTGCGGCGAATTTGTCTTGATACTGAGGAATTAGCAACAGAAAGCGGCGAAGCTTTGGAATCAGTGCAGGAAGCAGAAGATTTAGCGTATGTGATTTACACATCCGGCTCAACTGGCTTGCCGAAAGGCGTGGCGATCGCGCACCGCGGTGCAGTCAATGCGATCGCTCAGACCAACCAAGTGTTTAATGTGGCCGAGTGCGATCGCGCGATCGCAGTCACCGCACTGCACCACGATATGTCGGTTTACGATATCTTCGGCATCCTAGCGGCCGGGGGAGCGATCGTCATTCCCGATGCCGCACAACGGCTAGACCCCGCTCACTGGACTCAATTGATGGTAAAAGAGCGCGTCACCATTTGGAACTCGGTTCCGCCGATGATGGAAATGCTGCTCGATTACGCTGGCGGACGTTCTGAGGTGTTGCCGGAGTGCTTGCGCTGGGCGTTTCTCGGCGGTGACTGGATACCGATAACCCTGCCCCAGAGGTTAAGGGCGATGGTCACAGAATGTCGCGTTGTCAGTGTCGGCGGGCCAACCGAAACTACCCTTTGGAACATCTGGTATCCGGTAGAAACTGTTGACCCTTCTTGGAAGAGCATTCCCTACGGATCGCCGATCGCCAATACACGCTATTACATTTTGAATGAAAGGCTGGAAGACTGTCCCGTCTGGGTTGCCGGCGAGATGTGCTGTGCCGGAGTTGGGCTGACAAAAGGATACTGGCGCAATGAAGAAAAAACTCGCGCCAGTTGCCTCACGCACCCCGTCACGGGCGATCGCTTGTACCGAACGGGAGATTTAGGGCGCTTCCTCCCTGACGGCAACATCGAATTTTTAGGACGAGAAGATTTCCGCCTTAAAATTCGAGGATTCCGCATCGAAGCAGGAGAAATTGAAGCTGCTTTGAACGAGCACCCAGCAGTCAAAGCATCCATTGTCACCGCATTCGGAGAAAATCACAGTCAAAAGCGCTTAGTAGCATATATCGTTCCACAACAAAACGCGGCCCCTGCGGTTGAAGAATTGCGACAATTTCTGAGCGAAAAACTGCCAGATTATATGGTGCCGTCTGCATTTATAGTTCTGGACGCGCTGCCGCTTTCGGCGAACGGCAAAGTTAACCGCAAGGCACTGCCCGAACCGGATGCCGCAATTCCAGAAGCAAAGATTTTTGTCGCACCGCGCACGCCTATTGAGGCAATGTTAGCGAGAATTTGCTGTGAGGTTCTCGGCATCGAACAGTTAAGCATTGCCGAGAACTTTTTTGAACTAGGAGGAAATTCCCTGCTGGCAATTCAATTAGCAGCAAAGATACGAGAATCTTGTCAGATAGAATTGCCTTTGTGCGATATTTTTGCAGGACGCTCGCTCGCCGTACTTGCAGAAAATATTTCTGCAGCCAAAAACAAAAACGCGACAGTTGAAGAACCCGCGATCGCGCCCGTTTCGCGATCGGCGTACCGCATGAAACTGTCATCTTTGCGCTAACCACAAATCAGTGATTAGTCATAGGTTAGCAGCCAATAACTCATAACCAATCCCTAAATATCGGCTGCAATCCCAATTACCAATTATCAGTTACTAATCCAATGACGGTGCATTTTTCCGAAAAACCTCCAACAGATACTCGCGATTCGGCAAATACTGCGGAAGAAGAAGTATTTGCATTTCCCACCTCTTTTGCCCAGCAAAGACTGTGGTTTATTGACCAATTTGAACCGGGAAACCCTTTTTACAACCTTCCGGCGGCTGTGTTACTAAAAGGCAGGCTAAATGTAGTAGTGCTAGAGCTAAGTTTGAAGGAAATTGTGCGCCGTCACGAAGCTTTGCGGACGACATTTGCCACTGTAGACGGTCAACCTGTGCAGGTGGTTGGTCAGAAATTTAATTTCGGGCTGCAAGTTTTAGAGTTGCAAAAATTGGCGAAAACTGAGCGAGAAGAAAAAGTAAAACAACTGGCGGCAGAAGAAGCTAGCAAACCTTTTGATTTAACCAAAGGGCCGCTGTTGCGAGCTAGTTTGCTACAGTTAGATGCTGAGGAATATGTCTTGCTGCTGACGCTACACCACATTATTTTTGATGGCTGGTCAATCGGAGTATTTCTGCAAGAATTAGCAGCACTTTACGAAGCGTTTTCTATTGGCAAACCATCCCCACTTCCCGAACTTTCCATACAGTACGCCGATTTTGCTATTTGGCAGCGGGAATGGCTTGCGGGCGATCGCTTGCAAACTCAACTTAACTACTGGAAAAAACAGCTTAGTGGCGCTCCCCCCTTGCTGGAATTGCCAGCCGATCGCCCCCGTCCCCCGGTGCAAACCTATCGGGGCGCGAAAGAATCATTCCTCATCCCGAAAACGCTAACGGAAGCCCTCAAAAAGCTCAGCCGCCAGGAAAATGTCACCCTGTTTATGACGCTGCTAGCAGCCTTTAAAACGTTGCTCTATCGCTATACAGGACAGGCAGATATCCCCGTTGGCTCTCCCATCGCCAACCGCAACCGAGCGGAAATTCAAGGGCTAATCGGGTTTTTTGTCAATACTTTGGTATTGCGAACTGATTTGTCAGGCGATCGCACTTTTCGGCAGTTGCTCGATCGCATTCGGGAGGTGAGTTTAGAAGCTTACGCTCACCAGGATTTGCCGTTTGAGAAACTGGTTGAAGAGTTGCAACCCGAGCGAAATTTGAGCTACAATCCACTGTTCCAAGTCGCTTTTGTTTTGCAAACTCCACCTGTTGCTGCCGAGTCAATCGCCGGACTAAATCTCACTCTTTTAGATGTTGAGAATCAGACAGCAAAAGTTGACTTAACGCTGTATTTAGAAGAAAAGCAGGAAGAAATTAGCGGTCAGTTTGAATACAGTACGGATTTATTTGATGCGGTCACTATTAGGCGGATGGCGGGGCATTTTCTCACCTTGCTGGAGGGCATAGCTGCCAACCTAGAGCGGCGGATTGAAGAGCTACCGTTGCTGGGGGAAAAAGAGCGGCATCAGTTATTAGTAGAGTGGAATGATACCCGCGCCGATTATTCGAGCGATCGCTGCATTCATCAATTATTTGAAGCGCAGGTCGAGCGAACTCCCGATGCCATTGCAGTCGTATTTGAAGACAAACAACTCACATACCGCGAGCTGAATGAACGAGCCAACCAACTCGCGCATTACCTCCAAAAACTCGGCGTCAAGCCAGAAGTTTTGGTGGGAATTTGTGTCGAGCGATCGCTCGATACAATTGTCGGCATTCTCGGCATTCTCAAAGCCGGGGGCGCTTACGTTCCGCTCGATCCAGCCAACCCGCGCGATCGCCTCGTTTTTATACTCGAAGACGCGCAGGTAAATGTGCTGCTGACTGAGGAAAAGTTGTTGCAAACCCTTCCCAAATGTAGCGCCCAAATCCTTTGCCTCGATGGGGATAAAAGTGCTTTCTCCCAACACAGCAAAGAAAATCCCGCCAGCGGCACCACTGCCGAAAATCTCGCCTATATCATCTACACTTCTGGCTCAACTGGCATCCCCAAAGGCGTTTTAGTTCCTCACTCAAACGTCGTCCGCCTGTTTACTGCTACCCAGTCGCGGTACAACTTCAACGAGCAAGATGTGTGGACGCTGTTTCACTCTTATGCTTTTGACTTCTCAGTGTGGGAAATTTGGGGCGCTTTGCTATACGGCGGGCGACTTGCGATCGTGCCTTATTCAGTCAGCCGATCGCCCCAAGATTTTTACAGCTTGCTATGCCAAGAAAAGGTCACAGTTCTCAACCAAACTCCTTCTGCATTTTACCAGTTGATAAAAACAGAAGAATCTGTCGGAATTGGCGAAGATTTAAGCCTGCGCTTAGTAATTTTTGGCGGGGAAGCTTTAGACTTGCAAAGCTTAAAACCTTGGTTCGATCGGCACGGCGATCGGCACCCTCAACTTGTCAATATGTATGGCATTACAGAAACAACTGTCCACGTCACTTATCAGCCGCTGACTGCCGCTGATTTAAGTAAAAATGCCAGCCTTATTGGCCGTCCAATTCCTGACTTGCAAGTTTACCTGCTCGATCGCAACTCCCAACCCGTTCCGATCGGCATCCCTGGGGAAATTTACGTTGGTGGTGCTGGCATCGCGCGGGGCTATCTCAATCAGCCAGAATTAACGGTCGATCGGTTTATTCCGAACCCTTTTAATGACAGTTTGAAAGCGCGCTTGTACAAATCGGGAGACTTAGCTCGCTATCTGCCAAATGGCGATATTGAATACTTGGGACGAATTGACCACCAAGTAAAAGTGCGCGGTTTCCGCATCGAGTTAGGAGAAATTGAAGCAGCGCTAGGACAGCATCCAGATGTCACCCAGGCTGTGGTTGTAGTGCGAGAAGATGTACCGGGCGATAAGCGCTTGGTAGCTTATATCATTGCTAACTCAGCAGCACAAAATAAGCATTCAATACTGATTCACGAACTCCGCTGCTTTCTGAAACAAAAATTGCCGGAATACATGGTGCCTGCTGCTTTCGTGACGCTGGAGGCGCTGCCTTTAACAAACAACGGCAAAGTCGATCGCAAGGCACTACCTGCACCGGATCGCGATCGGCCAGAACTCGAAGAGGCATTCGCCGCGCCAAGCACGGCTATTGAGAAAATCCTGGCAGAAATTTGGGCGCAAGTATTGGGGTTAGAACAAGTGGGAATTGACGACAATTTCTTTGAATTGGGCGGCGATTCTATCCTCAGCATTCAAGTAATTTCTCAAGCCAATCAAGCGGGGTTGCGCCTCACTCCTAAACAACTGTTTCAACACCAAACCATTGCACAGTTAGCTGCCATCGCCGATACAGTTGGAACCCAACAATCGGAACAGGGATTAATCATTGGCGAAGTTCCTCTGACGCCGATTCAGCACTGGTTTTTCGAGCAAAATCTCTCCGATCCGCACCACTGGAATCAGGCGGTGCTTTTAGAGTTGCAGCAACCTCTCGAACCTGCATTAATTGAGTCAGTTTTGCAGGAATTGCTGAAGCACCACGACGCGCTGCGCCTGCGTTTTGCGCGAGGAGAATCTGGCTGGCAGCAGGAGATCGCCAATCCCGACGAAGTTGCTCCCTTTACCTGCATTGATTTGTCGTCGCTACCTCCAGAGGAGCGAGAAGCCGCTTTCCAAACCGCCGCCACTCAGTTGCAAGCCAGTTTGAATTTGTCAGAGGGGCCATTGCTTCGCGCTGCCCTATTTGACTTGGGCAAACATCACCCAAATCGCTTGTTATTGGCCATTCATCACTTAGCGGTTGATGGGATTTCGTGGCGAATTTTAATTGAGGATTTCCAGACAGCTTATGAGCAGATTAGCCGCGGCGAAACAGTCGCGCTACCACCCAAAACAACCTCATTTAAGCAGTGGGCAGAACGCTTGCATGAGTGGGCGCGATCGCCCGAATTGCAGGGAGAGTTGGATTACTGGTTCGCCCTTTCTCACCAACCAACTTCTCGCTTGCCAATAGATTTCCCCACAGCAGCCAATTTAGTTGCATCTGAAAAAACAGTATCGGTTGCTTTGAGTGTTGAAGAAACAAAACTGCTCTTACAAGAAGTACCTGCCGCTTACCGCACGCAAATTAATGATGTGTTGCTAACTGCTTTAGCTCAAGCATTTGAACGCTGGATTGGCAATAACTCACTTTTACTGGACTTAGAAGGTCACGGGCGCGAAGATCTATTTGAAGGAGTAGATTTGTCGCGCACAATCGGCTGGTTCACAGCAGTATTCCCCGTTTTGTTAAATTTAGAAAAACATTCCGATTTTGGGTCTGCCCTCAAATCAGTGAAAGAGCAGTTACGTGCAGTACCAAATCGCGGTATAGGGTGCGGTGTTCTACGATATTTAAACCCAGAAATTTCTAAAAAAATGCACAAATTGCCGCAAGCTGAGGTAAGCTTTAATTATCTCGGACAGTTTGACCAAGTGCTGCCAAAATCTTCTTTATTAATGCTGTATTCCGAGCCTAGTGGCCCCCTTCGCAGCCCGCGCGGAAATCGGCGTTACCTGCTGGAAATTAACGGATTTATTGCCAGCAGCAAGCTGCAATTAGATTGGACGTACAGCGAAAACATTCACCGACAAGAAAGCATTGAAAATTTGGCAACGAGCTTTATAGAATCGCTGCGAGCGCTAATTCAATACTGTCAGTCCCCCGACGCCGGCGGCTACACTCCTTCTGACTTTGCAGAGTTTAAGTGGAGCCAGTGGGGCCAGGACGATTTAGACAACATTACCGCAATTTTGGGAGAGCTTTAATATGATCAATGGCAATATCGAAGATTTTTATCCCCTCTCCCCAGCGCAGCAGGGCATTCTCTTTCATTCCCTTTACCAGCCAGAATC